>NZ_JCBANN010000025.1:0-69079 GCF_059761975.1 Achromobacter sp. 46006 | reverse complement strand
CTTCACCACAAAGCGACGGCACATAAAGCAAACCACCCCCCACCCCACACACCGCGCCCCCCCGAACGCCCCCCCCCCCCCCCGCGCCCCATTCCCGCCACCATCGCCGCCGTGGTGCGCGACGGCCACGTACTGCTGGTGCGGCGCGCCAACCCGCCCGACCAGGGCCGCTGGGCCTTTCCCGGCGGCAAGATCGAGGCCGGCGAACGGCTCGAGGATGCCGCCGCGCGCGAACTGTTCGAGGAGTGCGGCGTGCGCGCCGAGCCGCTGCGCGTCTTCGATGCCGTCGACGTGTTCGACCACGACGAGGCTGGCGCGCTGCGCCGGCACTACATCCTGATCGCGGTGCTGTGCCGCTGGCAGGCCGGCGAGCCGGTGGCTGGCGACGATGCGCTGGACGCCCGCTGGGTGCCGCTGACCGAGCTGGAGGGCCAGGCCCTGGCGACCAGCTTCGGCGTCGCGGCGCTGGCGCGCAAGGCCGCGGTGCTGGCATTTCGCGAAGGTTAGGCGCGGCCGCCCGGCGTCAACCGCCCGCGATCTGCTCCAGATACCGCGTCGGCGACACCCCAATCACTACTGAGCCGCGCGTGGGGTCCGGTCCGACAACGCGCCGGCGCCCCATGCTGTCGAACGGATGCCGGGATCGATCGGTTAAGGTGTAGCCCCACACCTCTTAACCCTTCATTCCTGGAGTAATGAATGACCGGCTTGATTATCGTGGTGGCGGCACTGGCATTCCTGATGCTGGCGGCATATCGCGGCTACAGCGTCATCCTGTGCGCGCCCATCGCGGCCATGGGCGCGGTGCTGCTGACCGACCCGTCGGCGCTGGCGCCGGTGTTCTCGGGCATTTTCATGGAGCGCATGGCGGGCTTCGCCAAGCTCTATTTCCCGGTGTTCCTGCTGGGCGCGGTGTTCGGCAAGCTGATCGAGCTGTCCGGCTTCTCGCGCGCCATCGTGCAGGCGGTGCTGCGGCTGATCGGCGCCGAGCGCGCCATCATCGCGATCGTGCTGGTGTGCGCGGTGCTGACCTACGGCGGCGTGTCGCTGTTCGTGGTGGTATTCGCGGTCTACCCGTTCGCGGCCGAGATGTTCCGCCAGGGCGGCATTCCCAAGCGGCTGATGCCGGGCGCGATCGCGCTGGGCGCGTTCACCTTCACCATGACGGCGCTGCCCGGCACGCCGCAGATCCAGAACATCATCCCCACCACCTTCTTTGAAACCACCACCTGGGCCGCGCCCTGGCTGGGGCTGATCGGCGCGGCCTTCACGCTGACCGTCGGGGTGGCCTACCTGGAATGGCGCCGCAAGCGCGCCGCGCTGGCGGGCGAAGGCTACGGCACCGAACTGCGCAACGAACCGGACACGCCCGCCGGCGGACGCGAGCATCACCCGCTGGTCGCGCTGCTGCCGCTGGTGGTGGTGGGCGTGGCCAACTTCCTGCTGACACGCTGGATTCCCGGCTGGTACCCGGCCGGCTCGCAGGTCGAACTGCCCGGCCTGCCGCAGCCCCTGCCGGTCAACGCGCATGACCAGGTGGCGCTGTGGGCGGTGATGGGCGCGCTGATCGCCGGCATCGCCACCATCCTGCTGTTCTCGTTCTCGCACATCAAGGCGCATTTCGCCGAAGGCAGCAAGAGCGCGGTCTCGGGCGCGCTGCTGGCGTCGATGAACACCGCCGCCGAATACGGCTTCGGCGGCGTGATCGCGGCGCTGCCCGGCTTCCTGATGGTGGCCAGCGCGCTCAAGGCGATTCCCGATCCGCTGGTGGGCGAGGCGGTGGCGGTGACCTCGCTGGCCGGCATCACCGGTTCGGCCTCGGGCGGCATGAGCATCGCCCTGGCGGCCATGGCGCAGACCTTCATCGACAGCGCCCAGGCGGCCGGCATCCCCATGGAGGTGCTGCACCGCATCGCCGCCATGGCCTCGGGCGGCATGGACACGCTGCCGCACAACGGCGCCGTCATCACGCTGCTGGCCGTCACCGGCCTGACGCACCGCCAGTCCTACGGCGACATCTTCGCCATCACCCTGATCTCGACGCTGTCGGTGTTCCTGGTGATCGCCGTGTACTACCTGACCGGCATCGTCTGAGCGGCCGGCCCGAAGGCCTGGCCGAAGACCTCGGCCAGCCATTGGCTGAACACCCGCACCCGCGCCGACACCTGGCGGTTCTGCGGGTACAGCACCGACACCGGCATCGGCGCCGGCGGCGCCCCCGGCAGCACCTCCTTGAGCCGCCCGGCGGCCAGGTCGTCGGCCACCCGGTAGCGCGGCACCTGGATCAGCCCCAGACCGGCCAACGCCGCGCTGGCATAGAGTTCGGCGCCATCGACGCTGACGACCGAGCCCGGCCGGGCCAGCACATTGCGCCCGTCCACCATGAAATCCAGCGGCACGCTGCGGCCGGTGGATGACGACACGTAATCCACCGCTCGGTGCCCTTCCAGGTCGTCCACCGTGGCCGGTTCGCCATGGCGCGCCAGATAGGCCGGACTGGCGACGGTGACCTGCGGCATCAACGCGATCTGGCGGCCCACCAATGATGAATCCTGCAGCGTGCCGGCGCGCAGCACGCAGTCCACGCCCTCGCGCACCAGGTCCACCAGCCGGTCGTCTTCGCCCAGGTGCAGCACCAGGTCGGGGTAGCGCTCCAGGAAGCCCGGCAACGCCGGCATCACGAACACCCGCGCCAGCGTGCCTTGCAGGTTGACCCGCAGCAGGCCCTTGGGCGCGGTGTTCAGGAAGGCGCCATCGGCTTCCTCCAGGTCGGCCAGCAGGCGCACGCAGCGGCGGTAATAGGCCTCGCCGTCATGGGTCAGCCGCACCTGGCGCGTGGTGCGTTCCAGCAGCCGCGCCCCCAGCCGTTTTTCCATGCGCTTGACCAGGTTGGTGACGGTCGCGCGGGGAATTCGCAGGTCTTCCGACGCCTTGGAGAAACTGCGCCGTTCGGCGATGCGGACGAACACCTGCATTTCCTGGAAGCGATCCATGTGCATGCCTTATTATTAATGCCAATGAAATTATGTTAGCAAAACATGGGTAATTATCTTTGATTTGGAATAGTCCATGATTCGTCTCACCCCATGAGCCATCTCACATCCCTTAAGGAGTCTCCATGAATTCGCAGATTTCCCAACGCGTTGCCCTGGTCACCGGCGCTTCGCGCGGCATCGGCGCCGCGATCGCGCGCCGCCTGGCCGCCGATGGCTTTGCCGTCGCCATCAACTACGCCTCCAGCGCCGCCGAAGCCGACGCCCTGGCCGGCGAGATTCGCAACGCCGGCGGCCGCGCCCTGGCGGTGCGGGCCGACGTGTCCAAGGCCGCCGAGGTGCGCGCCATGTTCGAGCAGGTCGAGGCCGGCCTGGGACGCATCGACGTGCTGGTCAACAGCGCCGGCGTGCTGAAGCTGCAGGCGCTGGCCGAAGCCAGCGACGAGGTCTACGACCAGACCTTCGACATCAACACCCGCGGCACCTTCAACACCCTGCGCGAGGCCGGCACGCGGCTGGCCGACGGCGGCAGCATCGTCAACGTCTCCAGCACCACGCTGGCGCTGAACCTGCCCACCTACGGCCTCTACATCGCCAGCAAGGCGGCGGTGGAGGGCTTTACCCGCGTGTTCGCCAAGGAACTGCGCGGCCGCCGCATCACCGTCAACGCGGTGGCGCCGGGCCCGGTCGCCACCGACCTGTTCAAGCAGGGCAAGAGCCCCGAGCTGATCGAGCACTACGCCAAGATGCCGCCGCTGGAACGCCTGGGCGAACCGGAGGACATCGCCGGCATCGTGTCATTCCTGGCCGGGGCCGACGGCGGCTGGATCAACGGCCAGGTGCTGCGCGCCAACGGCGGCATCGCCTGACGCGCAACCGCGCCCGCGGATGCTACTGTTGCCCCCATGCCTTCCAACCCCGCAATCAATCCGCCAACCATGCACCGGGCGCCGCCCGCCCCTCATGCCGGCGACGCCCCGCGCCGCCGGCGGCATCGCGCCCGCGCGCATACCCTGGCGGCCGCGGCGCTATGCCTGGCGGCGCTGGTTCCGCCGGCTGCCCGGGCCGCGCCAGAGGTGCAGACCGGAGATCTGGTCTTCCAGCAATCCCGCTCGGCCCAGAGCCTGGCCATCCAGCAGGCCACCCATTCGCCCTACAGCCACATGGGCATGATCGTGATGCGCCAGGGCGCGCCCTACGTGCTGGAAGCCGCCGCCACGGTCAGCTACACCCCGCTGGCCGCGTGGGCGGCGCAAGGCGAACGCGGCGCCTACGTCGTCAAGCGCCTGCGCGACACGGCGCGGCTCACGCCCGAGGCGCGCGAAAAACTGGCTCGCGTGGGCACGGACTATGTCGGCAAGCCCTACGATCTGGTGTTCGGTTGGTCGGACGAGCGGATCTACTGCTCCGAACTGGTCTGGAAGATCTACCAGCGCGCCCTCGGCGTGCGGATCGGCGCGCTGCAACCCTTGAAAGACTTCGACCTGAGCCCGCCCGCCGTCCAGGCCAAGATGCGCGAGCGCTATGGCAAACACATTCCCTGGGACGAGCCCATCATCTCGCCCGCCGCGATGTTCTCTTCCCCGTTGCTGCGGACGATCGGCGAACGGTAGCCGGCCTCGGCGCGCTAGAGGCCCGGCACCGTGGTGAAACCGCCGAAGAACGCGCATTGGCCGGGAAACCCCGGGCGCGCGTCGCAGGCCTTCAGGCAACCCGGCTTGTCCGCCGCAAAGCGGGCCGCCACCGACATCGCAAACCCGTAGGTGGGCGTGGTGACGTCCAGGCGGCTCTCGCAGACCGTCTTGAGGCTGTAGGCGAACGTCATGGCCTCGTCGCGGCCGCCAATGGAGAAGGCGACCTGGAAGCTGTCCAGGCTGCGCCATCCGGGCCGGGGCAGCACCAGGAAGCGGTAGCGCTTGTGGTCCAGGCGCTCGCCGAATATCTTCAGCTTGGCCGTCGATGAATCCGTCTTCGGCGACGGATACGGCAGCGCCAGCAACGCGCGCGGGTCGCCCAGCACGCCCAGTTCGAAACCGAGGCCCTTTTGATAGAACGGAATCTCGATGTTCGGATAGCCCGATATCGCCAGGTGCCTGTTGGGCGCCCGGCCTTGCCCGGACCGCGGCGCATAGTCCGGCGCCCGGGCGAACGTCACGTCCAGCGTCAGTACCGCCTGGGCGGGGTCCGCCTCTTCGCTGCGGATGTCGTCAAGACGGTTGGGGCCATGGCTGGCGCAACCCGCCAGCAGCGCCGCCGACAACGCCAGCGGCGCGAGCCATGCGCGGCGCGCAAAGAACGTCAACGTCATGTCACCGCTCCTGCCTCACCGGTATCACGGCCAGGCCTTGCCCGCGGAATTGCCACCCGTCTTTTGATTCCTGCCAGCGGAAGTTCCGATTGAGCCACTCGGCTTTCATGTTGTCGTACAGGCGGCGCTGATCGATCCGTCTACCGGCCTCGCGCTGTTGCCTGGCGATCAGGTGGGTTTCGTCCCAGATCGGCCGGAAGGCCTTGCTTTGCATCGCTTTGTTGAACGGCACGCGGGCATAGACCCCTTCGTCCGCCGCGCTGAGCCGGATTTCGTCATCCAGCAGCAATGCGGCGCTGCGGTTGTCCGGCGAAACCGAAACCAGGCGCGCGGCTGGCGCCCGGCCCTGCCCGGGAATGCGGTCTTCGAACCACAGCACCTGCCCGGTGGTCGTGACCAGCGCGCGCGAACCCGCAATGAACAGCAGCAGATCCTGGCGGCCCGGCTGCGCCAGGCCCAGGTCGGGGTCGCGCATGTCGATGACCGGACTGAGCACGCGCGCCAGCGGCGTGTCGTTCTGCACCGCGATCAGGATAGTGCCCACGCCCATGAAGTCGCTCGATACCGCCAGCAACACCGGCTGGCCGCCAGCCGTCGGACCCAGCGCCCTGACATGAATGAATTCAAAGGCGTTCAGGGGCCGATAGGTATGGCCGCGATAGCTGATCCGTCGCAGGTGCGACCCTTGGCGTCCGTCCAGCCGGAACGCGCCGATTTCCTCGCTGACACGGCTGTCGGCCGACGGCTGCGCCGGCGCGGCCGCTTGCGCGTCGGCGGTCATGGGCGCAAGCGCCGCCGCCAACGCCAGTCCCGCCCCCGCCAGGGCGGCGCGCAAGGAGATGAAGTCGGTTCGAGAGAACTGCGCCACGGCTTCCCCGGCAATCCATGCACAAGTTGAAACCTGCGCATTCTATCTTGCGCCGCGGCCTGGGCCGGCGGCCTGCCCATTGGGGAGATTCATTCCACCCTGGACTCAGTCCATGAAAATTACTTGTTTGTCGTGATCAACGACCGGGCCTAGCATGACCGGCATCGCCCACGATTCCAACGGAGACAGCAAGCCCATGAGCGCCCCGATTCCCGCCTTTCCCCACAGCCACATCGAGCGCGACGCGCGCGGCGTCTACACGCTGCGGATCGACGACGCCAAGAGCCTGAACATCCTGGCCTCGCCGGTCACGCTGGGCCTGACCCAGGCGGTGCGCTGGATCGCGGCGCAGGCCGATGCCCGCGCGCTGGTGCTGCGCGGCAGCGGCGACAGGGCCTTCGTCGGCGGCGCCAACATCCATGAAATGGCCGAACTCGATCCGGACGGCGGCCGCGCCTTCATCACCCGCCTGCGCGACCTGTGCGAAGCGGTGCGCGCGGTGCCGGTGCCCACCATCGCCCGCCTGCCCGGCTTCTGCCTGGGCGCCGGCATGGAGCTGGCGGCGGCCTGCGACATCCGCCTGGGCTCGCGCGACGGCGTCTTCGGCATGCCCGAGGTGCAGGTCGGCATTCCGTCGGTGATCCACGCCGTGCTGCTGCCGGCGCTGATCGGCCCGGGCGCCACCCACTGGCTGCTGCTGACCGGCGCCACGGTCGAGGCCGAGCAGGCGCTGCGCTGGGGCTTCCTGCAATTCCTGTGCGAGGACGGCGAACTGGACGCGCTGGTCGAGCGCACCGTGGCGCCCATCGCAAACAGCGGGCCGCTGGCGGTGCGCTCGCAGAAGGCGCTGTTGCGCTATTGGGAAACGTCCTCCATCGAGGCCGGTCTGGACCGCAGCGTCGACGCCTTCGGCGCGGCCTTCGACACGGACGAGCCGAAGCGGTACATGGCGCCGTTCCTGGCCCGCAAGCGCGCGCGGGAGGCGCAATGACGGCGGCGCCGGCCACCGGCCCGTTGGCCGGCGTGCGGGTGGTCGACATGACATCGGTCGGCATGGGCCCCTACGCCACCCAGATCCTGGGCGACATGGGCGCCGAGATCATCAAGGTCGAAGCACCCGAGGGCGACGTGTTCCGCGCCTCGGCGCCGGCCGCCTCGCCCGGCATGGGTGCGGTCTACCTGAACCTGAACCGCAACAAGCACAGCCTCACCCTGGACGCCAAGGACCCCGCCGACCGGCAACGCCTGCTGCGGCTGGTGGACAGCGCCGACGTCTTCATCTCCAACGTGCGGCCGCGGGCGCTGGCGCGGGTCGGGCTGGACGCCGCCAGCCTGCGGGCGCGCAACCCGCGCCTGGTCTATTGCTCGGCGGTGGGCTTCGGCCAGGATGGCCCCTACGCCGCCCAGCCGGCCTTCGACGACATCATCCAGGCCATGAGCGGCCTGGCCGACCTGCAGGGCCGCAACAGCGGCGCGCCGGCCTATATCAACACCATCATGGCCGACAAGGTGGCCGGGCTGACACTGGCCTACGCCATCCCGATGGCGCTGTACGAGCGCGAGAAGCCCGGCCAGGGGCAGGCCATCGAGGTGCCCATGTTCGAGACGCTGGTGTCCTTCACCCTGATCGAACACATGGGCGGACGCACCTTCGACCCGCCGCGCGGCGGCATGGGCTACAGCCGCGTGCTGTCGCCCGAGCGCCGTCCCTACCGCACCCGTGACGGCTTCCTGGCGCTGCTGCCCTACACCGATGCGCAATGGCAGCGCTTTTTCGCCCTGGCCGAACGCGCCGACCTGGCCGCCGATCCGCGCTACGCCAGCCCCCAGACCCGCGCCCGCAACTTCGACGCGCTGTACACCGACCTGGCGGCCATCGTCGCGCTGCGCGGCACCGAAGACTGGCTGACGCTGCTGGCGGACGCCGACATTCCCCATTCGCGCGTCAACCCGCCCGAGGCCTTGTTCGACGACCCGCACCTGGCCGCCACCGGCTTTTTCCAGCGGCTCGAACATCCCACCGAAGGCGCGCTCACTGCCACCGCGATCCCGGTGCGCTTCTCGCGCACGCCCGGGTCGATCCGACGCCTGGCGCCACGCCAGGACGCGGATCGCGATATGCTCGATCCGGATTGATCTCCCGGGACGCGGCGGGCGCCAGCCTGCGCGCCCCGGGACCACACCGGGGCGCCCGCCCCTTTCCGTCCCGACCATGAACATCACCCTGAAGCAGTTGCGCGTGTTCTGCGCGCTCTACGAGTTGCGCAGCTTCACCGCCGCCGCCCGCGCCGCCTTCGTCACGCAATCGGCCGTCAGCAAGCTGTGCGCGGAACTCGAGGCGGAGGTCGGCCAGCCGCTGTTCGAGCGCTCGACCCGCAGCGTCACGCCGTGCGAGGGCGCGGCCGACTTCTATGCCTATGCCCAGGAGATCCTGGGCACGGTGCGCGCGGCCGAGCGCAGCATGTCCGGCCTGCGCTCGCTGGAACGCGGCGTGGTCGGCGTGGCCTGCTCGCCAATGATGATGATCGGCCTGCTCGGCGGCGTGATCGCCCGCTATCATCGCCACTACCCGGGCGTGAAACTGGAACTGTTCGAGCTCAATACCGACGAAACCATCGACCATGTGCGCCACGGCCGCGCCGACTTCGGCATCGTGTCCACCGACACAGCCGGCGATGAACTGGCCGCGCGCATGATCTACCGCGACACCATGCACGTCGTGCATGCCCCAGGCCACCCGCTGGCGCGGCGCGGACAGGTGCGCTGGGCCGACCTGGCCGCGCACGAACACGTCACGCTGCGCAACGTCTACAGCGTGCGCCGCGCCGTCGACCGCATCGGCGGCGAACTCGACCTGCAATTCCAGTCCGGCATCGAAGCCGGCATGCTGGCCTCGGTGCTGAACCTGGTGCGCGCCGGTCTGGGCATCACCGTGGTGCCCGGCTACGCCTGCGCCTTCGCGCGCCAACTGGGCCTGGTCACCGCGCCCATCGGCGGCGCCGGCCAGCGCGGCCATGCGCTGTGGCTGATCCAACGCCACAGCGCGCGCCTGTCGCTGGCGGCGGACGCCTTCCTGGCCAGCCTCGAAACCACATTGCGGGCGCGCGAAGCGGCGCCGGACCCGACCCGCTATGACGAAAGCGACGGCGGACCTTGAACCGGCGCGCCGGAGGCAACTTATCCGGATACGGAATAGGTCTATGAAAATTAGTCCCTTGTTGAGATAAGCCACGCGGTCGCATCATGGCATCCGTCCCGCTGCCCGCCACGCAGCGGGGCCACAGAAAAACACAGGAGACCCCCATGACCCGCCCCCCGGAACGCAACCGCCTGCGCCTGTTCGCCGCCACCTGCGCCCTGGCCCTGGCCGCCGCCAGCGGCGCCGCGCAAGCCGGCGACGCCTACCCCGACAAGCCCATCACCATCGTGGTGCCGTTCTCGCCCGGCAGCGCCACCGACACCAGCGCCCGCATTCTCAGTGAGAAGCTGGGGCCGCGCCTGGGCGTGCCGATCGTGATCGAGAACAAGCCTGGCGCCTCGGGCACCATCGGCGCCTCGTCCGCCGCGCGCGCCGCGCCCGACGGCTATACGCTGATCCTCACCAGCAGCTCGACGCACTCGGCCACGCCCGCCCTGTTCCGCAAGCTGCCGTACGATCCCACCGGCGACTTCATCCACGTCATCCGCATCGCCACCATTCCCATGATGCTGGTGGCGCGCGCCGACTCGCCCTACGACAGCGTGTCGCAACTGGCGCAGGCCACCCGCGCCAGGCCGCTGAACTATGCCTACGGCTCGCCCACCAGCCAGATCGCGGGCGCCACCTTCAACAGCGTCGCCGGCGCCGCCGCCAACGCCGTGCCCTACAAGAGCCAGCCCCCCGCCGTCACCGACCTGCTGGGTGGCCACGTCGATTATTTGTTCGCCGACCTGTCGGTGGTCACGTCGTTCATGCACAGCGGCAAGCTCAAGGGCATCGCTTTCACCGGCCAGGCCCGCTCGAAGGACTTCCCCGACGTGCCGACGCTGGCCGAACTGGGCTACAGGAATTTCGACCTGGTGGTGTGGGTGGGCGTGGCCGCGCCCAAGGACACCCCCGCGCCGGTGGTCGAGCGCCTGAACCGCGAGATCACGCGCATCCTGAACGAGCCCGACAGCATCGCCAAGTTCGAGACGCTGGGCATGCAGGTCGCGCCCAACACGCTGGCAGAACACCAGGCCTTCGCCCAGTCGCAGCGCCAGATCTGGACCCAGCGCGCGATCGACGCGAAGATCGAGCCGCAATAAGCGCGCCGGGCGGCCTCAGCCCATCCGGACCGGGGCCGCCGCATTGGCCTGCGGCATCACGGCCAACCGCAGGCCCATCGCCTTGAGAATCGCCAGCAGGCTGGCCAGCGATGGGTTGCCCTTGGGCGACAGCGTGCGGTAGAGCTGGGTCGGGTTCACCCGCGCCTGCTCGGCCACCGCCTGCATGCCACCAAACGCCTGGGTCATCTGGCGCAGCACGATCAACAATTCGGCCTGGCTGCCATCCGCGAGAATCTCGTTGAGCGTCGCCAACGCAAGATCCCGATCGCCGGCGTACACCTGCGCCATCGCTTCGTCGTGGAGTCTGCTTTTCATGGTTTCCTGTCCCAGCCCGATAGCTATTCGAATCCAGCTTGGCGAGACCGTACCGCCGCAGCCGCACCGTGCCTCGTCAATAAACGAATCTTAAACGGACACGCGCCAAACACCCGGCGCTTTCCGAAAAAGCGCACGGGCGCCGAAGCGCCCGTCCGTCCTGCCTGGATCGCGGCTACCCGTCAGAACCGATACTGCGCCGTGGCGATCACCGTGCGCGGCTCGCCCACCCGGATCTGTCCGGCGCTGGTGGCCGAAGCGTAGTAGGTCTTGTCGGTGAGGTTGCGCACCGCCAGGCGCCAGTCCCACTGGCCGGTGCGGTAGCCGATCAGCGCGTCCCAGGTGGCGTAGCCCGGCAGCACCGCGGAGTTGGCGTTGTCGGCGTAGCGCTGGCCGACGAAGGTCAGGCCGGTCTCGCCATACAAGCCCTCGGCCGGCTTGTAGGTCAGGAACACGCTGCCGTTGCGCCGCGCCACATTGCTGACGCGGTTGCCGGCCAGGCCGTTGTTGTCTTCGACGATGGAGGCGTTCTGCAGCCCGATACCGCCGCGCAGGTACCAGTTGCCCGTCAGGCGCCCGGCCGCGGTCAGCTCGATGCCGCGCGAACGCTGCTTGCCGGTCAGCAGCACGATGTTCGGATCGACTGGATCGCGGGTACGGCGGTTGTAGAGTTCCAACTGGTACAGCGCCAGCGTGGTGCTCAGTTGGCCATCGAGCCAGTCGCTCTTGACGCCCACTTCGTATTGGCGCGTGTGCTCGGGGTCGACGTCATTGGCGTTGCCGGACGCGTTCGGGGTGATGCCGATCAGGCTGCCGCCCACCGGCGAGAAGGTCTTGCTGTACGAGGCATAGAACGAATGCTCGCGCAGCGGAGTCCACACCACGCCGGCGCGCGGGCTCAGGCCGCGGTTGTCGCGCCGGGCCGAAATATCCAGTATGCGGTTGGTGGAATCGACGCGGAAGCGGTCCATGCGCAGCCCCAGCAGCACCTGCCAGGAATCATCCAGCTTGATCTGGTCCTGCACGTAATAACCCTGGCTGCGGGTCTTGTGCCGGGCCGAACTGCTGAGCGCCATGGCCCCTTCATGCTGCCGCGACAGATCCGGATCGTAAAGGTCCAGCGCCGGCATGGCCTGCCCGCCCGCGCGGGGCGTCAGCATGTTGTAGAGATCGGGCGAACGCTCCTGGTTGGCCAGCTCGACGCCGAACAGCACCCGGTGCTCGATGGCGCCGGTATGGAACAGGCCCTCGGCTTCCAGGTTGTTGTTGATGCTGCGGGTGTTCAGGTCCTGCTGCCAACGGGTACGGGTAACCTTGCCGGTGGCGGCGTTGTAGCCGGTCAGGTAGGTATTGTCGAACTTGCTGTCCAGCGCGAACACGCCCAGCGTGTAGCGCAACTGCCAGCCCGGCGCCACGGTGTAGGCCAGGCGCGAGCGGAACGATTGGGCGCGGTCGTCGATGTAGTCGCGGTCGGGGTCGCCGTAGACGGTCGAGCGGCCGACGTCGGCGGGCCGGCCGTTGACGCTGGGAATGCCGCGGTCCGGGGTGCGGTCGTAGCGGCTGTATTCATACTGCACCAGCCAGTCCAGGTTGGGCGTGATGCGCCAGTTCAGCGACGGCGCCACCAGTTGGCGGGTGCCGCCGATCTTGTGGCGGAAGCTGTTGCTGTCTTCCTGGCCGATGTTCAGGCGGACGCTGACGTTTTCACCCGGGTCGGCGCTCAGGTCGCCGTAGAAGCTGCGCAGGTCCCAACTGCCGGCCTGGGCTTCAAGCGTGGATTCGCGGCCCGGCTGCGGCGCCTTGCTGACGCGGTTGACGATGCCACCCTGGCTGCCGCGGCCATACAGCACCGCCGCCGGCCCCTTGAGCACTTCGACGCGCTCGATGTTGTGCAGGTCGCGCACATACTGGCTGTCGTCCCGGATGCCGTCCAGGTAGAAGTCGTTGCTGGCATCGAAACCGCGGATGCGCAGCGAATCGAAGCGCGTATCCGAGGCGTTGCTGACGTTGGGGATGCCGGACAGGGCCTCGCCCAGCGTGCTGATACCGTAATTCTGCAGATTCTCGACCTTGACCGTGTCGATGGCCTGCGGCACGTAGCGGGCCGGGGTCTGGGTGCGGGTGGCGGTGGTGACTTCGGGCACCCGCGGGTCATCCGCATTGGCGCCTTCGACACTGATGGCGGGCAGGTGCGCCGGCTCGGCGGACAAGGAAACGGCGGGCATCAACGCGGCCAGCGCGGCACCCAGGGCCAGGGTGCGCGGGACAGTGAAAACAGGCATCGCAAGCTATGTGTAAGTTTTATAGAGCCGCGACAATATCAGAAATGAATCTCATTTGTATATGAGATTATTCTCATTTAGTGCGTGGCCCATACTTCCGTTGCGGCGCCACAACGACCGCGCCGCGCCGTTTCCGCGCGAGCGCCGCCCCCGCCCCCGCCCCAACCATTTGCACGAGGCCGCCATGCGGCGCATGCCGGCCCCGGCCTTCGCAGATCTGCGGCGATCATCGTCCACATCGACGAGGCGCGCGTCATCCATGCGCACGACGCCATCGCCCCGAACGCAAGGATCTCCAACAATCACTCCGATGTTTGCACTACGGACAACTCTGGCCGGACGGACGAGGTTTGCATGAGAGGGACTGGGGTGCCGCTGTATTAGGCTGGCCCGGCAGTACTCCGACTCACCTTGATCGATTGGACGAAAGCAAATGAATCAACTCATTCATCCGGACTGCCATCCCTTTACCGCCGCAGGCAACCTGAAGCAAGTCTCCGCGTTCTATGAGGAAGGACGACGTGTCATGTGGATGATGCTGCGCGCCCAGCCGCGCCCCTGCTTCAATCACGAATTGATCGACGAAATCATGACCTTGGCGCGCGCCGCCAAGGATTCCGGCCTGCCCATCGACTTCTGGGTCACGGGCTCGCTGGTGCCGCAGATCTACAACGTCGGCGGCGACCTGAATTTCTTCGCCGAAGCCATCCGCACCGGGCGGCGCGAGGCGCTGCGCGCCTATGCCCGCGCCTGCGTCGACTGCGTCCATGCCGCTACCCGTGGCTTCGACACCGGCGCGGTGTCGCTCGCCATGATCGAAGGCACGGCGCTGGGCGGCGGCTTCGAGGCGGCGCTGGCGCACCATTTCGTGCTGGCGCAGAACAACGCCCGCATGGGCTTCCCCGAAATGGCCTTCAACCTGTTTCCCGGCATGGGCGGCTATTCGCTGGTGGCGCGGCGCGCGGGCATGAAGCTGGCCGAGGAACTGATCGGCACGGGCGAATCGCACACCGCCGAATGGTTCCAGGCGCGCGGGCTGGTGGACGTGCTGTTCGAGCCGGGCGATGCCTACAAGGCCACCCGCACCTTCATCGACGTGATGCGGCCCAAGCTCAACGGCATGCGCGCCATGCTGCGGGCCCGCCAGCGCGTGCTGCAACTGACTCGCTCCGAGCTGATGGACATCACCGAGGACTGGGTCGAGGCCGCCTTCATGATCGATCCGAAGGACCGTGCCTATATGGAGCGGCTGGTGCTGGCGCAGAACCGGCGCGCGCCGGCCGGCCCCGAAAGTCTGGTGGACGCCACCATGCATTGAGTGCCGGCGAGCGCCGGCCGCATCAGGCGATCAGATGCAGCCGGCGCCGCTGCGCCAGCCAGGTGGTCAGTTCGGCGGCGGGCATGGGCTTGGCATACAGGTAGCCCTGCTTGGCATCCACGCCCAGCGTATCCAGGAAGGCGGTCTCTTCCTGGGTTTCGACGCCCTCGGCAATCACCTCCAGTTCGAGCGTGCGGGCCACCGCCACGATGGCCCGCGCCAGCGCCTGCGACACCGGATTCTCGTTGACCCCGCGCACGAAGCTGGCGTCCAGCTTGATCGCGTCCAGCGGAATGCGCGCCAATTGCGACAGCGACGAATAGCCGGTGCCGAAATCGTCCAGGTGGACCCGGGCGCCCAGTTGGCGGAACTGCTTCATCAGTTCGATCGCCGCGACCTCGTCCTCGATCAGGCAGCTTTCGGTCAGTTCGATGTCGAGCAGGCAGGGGGCCAGGCCGGCGTCATTGATGGCGCGCATGAACTCGCTGACCACGCCCTTGTCGTCCAACTGGCGCGCCGACACGTTCACCGCCACCCTCAGGTTCAGGCCGTCGCGCTTCCAGGCCGCGGCCTGGCGCGCGGCCTCGCGCATCACCCACACGCCCAGTTGCGAGATCAGGCCGGACTCTTCCGCGTAGGGAATGAAGACGCTGGGACAGATCATGCCGCGTTCGGGCGAACGCCAGCGCAGCAGCGCCTCGACCCCGTCGACCTCGCCGCCGCGGCCAGCCAGCTTGGGCTGGTAGTACAGCATCAGGTGGCCTTCGGCCAGCGCCTTGCGCAGATTGGTATCGAGCCAGACATAGTCGGCGTTGCGGCGGTCCATCTCGGGCTGGAACACGCGGTAGGTGTGGCGGCCGGCTTCCTTGGCCACGTACATGGCAATGTCGGCGCTGCGCACCACGCTGTCCAGGTCCTCGCCATGCTCGGGATACATGGCGATGCCGATGGAGCAACTGGTGTAGACCTCGATCAGCTCCTGGCGGAACGGTTCGCGCAGGCGTTCGATGATGCGCGCGGCGGTGGCCTCCAGTTGCCAGGCCTCGGCATGTTCCTGCAGCACCAGGAATTCGTCGCCGCCCAGCCGCGCCAGCGTCTGGCCAGGCGCCAGGCAACTGGAAATGGCCACCGCCACCGACTTGAGCAGGCGGTCGCCGAAACCATGGCCGTAGTGGTCGTTGATGCGCTTGAAGTTGTCCAGGTCCAGGAACAGCACGCCTCCGCTGGCGCCCTCGCCTTCGGCCAGCGCCGCCTTCAGGCGCGTGGTGATGGCGTGGCGGTTGGGCAGGTTGGTCAACATGTCGGTGTTGGCCAACACCCGCAGGCGCTCCTGCGCCTGGCGTTCCTCGGTGATGTCGGTGCCCGAGCAGATCAGGTAGACGCGCTTCTCGCCGCTGCCGCTGGTGACGAACTTGTTGCGGAACAGGAACAGCCGCGGCCCCTTGACCGTGTTGATCAGGCGCTCGACCTCATAGGACTGTCCGCGCTTGTAGAACTCGGCGATGTTGCGGCGCGAGGCGGCGGCCTCTTCGCGTGTCATGAACATGTCGAACACGCTGCGCCCGACGATGTCCTGCTCGCGCTTGCCGGTGTATTCCTCGCTGACCTTGTTGAAGCGCTGCACGCGCCCGTGCTGGTCGACGATGACGATGACCGAATTGGCTTCGGATACCACGGTCTCGGCGAACGACAGGCCTTCGACCAGATCGCGCGCCACCGAATCGGTGTCGGTATGCGCCGAGGCCGTGCCGGCCCACTCGTTGGGATTGATCTTGCGGCCGACCAGCCGCAACTGCACCGGGTCGCCATAGAGCACGATGTCGATGCGCAGGCTGGCGGTGATGCCGGTCAGGGCGCGAATCGCCTGCGCCTGCTCGGGCTTGAGCGCCATGGCGATGTTGGTGGCGCCCTTGACGGCGGATAGTTCGATCGCGTCGCTGTCGGCCGCCAGCCTCCAATAGGGGCTAGGCGTACCGAAATGCAGGTACAGGATCGATTTTTCGTCCTGAGTCTGAGTCATTGGTGTCCCCCGCCATCCTAGGAAGGCCTGCGACAAACATTACGGCCTAGTCAGTTCGGGGTCAACCACCCGCGTGAACCGCGTTTGGCCACTATTGCGGATTATTTCACGGGGCTCGGCGATGGCAGGGTGCCCTCCCACCACCGCGCTACGGATGATTCACGGGACGCGCACCGGCTTCAGACCGGTTGCGCGGCGTGCCGCCAGGCATGCAAACAATTTCGTCGAAAATTTGTGACTATTTCCTGAATGTGGCGCAAATGAAGCAGCGGGCGGGGCGCGCCGGTCCCCGCCCCTCGCCCGAATGGCTTATTCGGGCTTGACCCCGGCCTCGTCGATGACCTTGGTCCAGCGCGCCACCTCGGCCGACACGCGGGCGCCGGCATCGGCCGGCGTGGTCCATTCGGCGATGGCGCCCTGGTTCAGCAGCGATGCCTTCACGCCCGGCTTGGCCAGGATCTTCTTGAGTTCGCCGTTCAGCCGATCAATCACCGGCGCCGGCGTGCCGGCCGGCGCGACGATGCCGAACATGGAGCTGACTTCGAACCCCGGCAGGCCGGCCTCGGCCGCCGTCGGCACGTCGGGCAGCGCGGCGACGCGCTGCGCCGAAGTCACCGCCAGGGCGCGCAGCTTGCCCGCCTTGATGCTCGACTGCGACGCGGGCACCGTCTCGATCATGCTGAGCACCTGGCCCCCCATCAGATCGGTCATGGCCGGGCCGCTGCCCTTGTACGGGACGTGCAGGATGTCCACGCCCGCGGCGCGCTTGAACATTTCACCGGCCAGGTGCTGCGGCGAGCCGTTGCCGGCCGAGGCCATGGTGATATAGCCCGGACGCGACTTGGCCAGCGCGATCAATTGCTTCAGGTCATTGGCCTGCACCGAGGGATTGACCACGAACACCAGCGGCACGGTGCCGACGATGGACACCGGCGCGAAGCTCTTTTCCACGTCATAGGTGACGCGGCCGCGGTACAGCGCCGCGTTGATCGAATGGCTGGTGAGCGCGCCCATCAGCAGCGTGTAGCCGTCGGGCTGGGCCTTGGCGACCTGGTCGGCGCCGATGTTGCCGGCGGCGCCGGCGCGGTTCTCGACAATCACCGATTGGCCCAGCGCGCCGGTCAGTTCCTGCGCCAGCACGCGGCCGATCACGTCGGTGGCGCCGCCGGGCGGGTACGGCACGATCAGGCGGATGGGCTTGTCGGGATAGGCGTCGGCGGCCAGGGCGGGCGCCGCGGCGCCGGTACACAAGGCCAACAGGGAAAGCAGCAAGGCGCGGCGGGGCCGCAGACGCAGGTCTGACATGTAGGTCTCCTGCCGGGATGGGTATAGGAATGGAATGGACGCCCGGCTCGTCATCGGCGCCAGTGTAGGAGGCTCATCTTGATTGATGAATCAGAATTTTTCTATCGACTGATCTAAATTCAAGATCAATAAACATTTCCACCAAAAGCGCTTGCCGGGCATTTCCAAGGCTGTATATGATCATCGCCCTGGATTATCGATAATATTATCGGGAAGAAAAATGACGGACGAGACCAAGGGCGGCAAGCC
This sequence comes from Achromobacter sp. 46006, assembly GCF_059761975.1. NCBI lineage: Bacteria > Pseudomonadati > Pseudomonadota > Betaproteobacteria > Burkholderiales > Alcaligenaceae > Achromobacter > Achromobacter sp. 46006. The sequence continues at coordinate 51,113 of NZ_JCBANN010000025.1, read as the reverse complement.
CGCCCAGGGCCCCTTCGACAGCGACGGCGCGCGCAGCACCGGCGTGGCGCGCGGGCTCACCAACTACGGCGACACCGGCTTTTCGCTGTTCCTGCGCAAGGCCTTCATCAAGGGCGCCGGTCTGTCCGACGGCGCGCTGGCGCGTCCCATCATCGGCATCGTCAACACCGGCAGCAGCTACAACCCGTGCCATGGCAACGCGCCGCAACTGATCGAGGCGGTCAAGCGCGGCGTGATGCTGGCCGGCGGCCTGCCGATGGACTTCCCCACCATCTCGGTGCACGAGAGCTTCTCGCAGCCCACCAGCATGTACCTGCGCAACCTCATGTCGATGGACACCGAGGAAATGATCCGCGCCCAGCCGATGGACGCGGTGGTGCTGATCGGCGGCTGCGACAAGACCGTGCCGGCGCAACTGATGGGCGCCTCGTCGGCCGGCGTGCCCGCGATCCAGTTGGTGACCGGCTCGATGCTGACCGGCTCGCATCGCGGCGAACGGGTCGGCGCCTGCACCGATTGCCGCCGCTACTGGGGCCGCTACCGCGCCGAGGAAATCGACGCGCCCGAGATCGCCGACGTCAACAACCAGCTGGTGGCCAGCGTCGGCACCTGTTCGGTGATGGGCACCGCCAGCACCATGGCCTGCCTGACCGAAGCCATGGGCATGATGGTGTCCGGCGGCGCGTCCGCCCCCGCTGTCACCGCCGACCGCGTGCGCGTGGCCGAGCGCACCGGCGCCACCGCCGTCGCCATGGCGGCGGCCCGCCTGACGCCCGACCGCATCATCACCGGCAAGTCCATCGAGAACGCGCTGCGCGTGCTGCTGGCCATCGGCGGCTCGACCAACGGCATCGTGCACCTGACCGCCATCGCCGGCCGCCTGGGCATCGACATCGACCTGGCCGGACTCGACCGCATGAGCCGCGAAACGCCCGTGCTGGTGGACCTGAAGCCCTCCGGCCAGCACTATATGGAAGACTTCCACCACGCCGGCGGCATGCTGGCGCTGCTGCGCGAACTACGGCCGCTGCTGCACCTGGACGCGCTGACGGTGTCGGGCCGCACCCTGGGCGAGGAGCTGGACGACGCCCCCGCGCCCTTCAAGCAGGACGTGATCCGCAGCGTCGCCGCGCCGATCTATCCGGTGGGCGGCCTGGCCGTGCTGCGCGGCAACCTGGCGCCCGGCGGCGCCATCATCAAGCAGTCGGCCGCCAATCCCGAGCTGATGGAGCATGAAGGTCGCGCCGTGGTGTTCGAGGACGCCGAGGACATGGCCCGCCGCATCGACGACGAGGCGCTGGACGTGACCGCCGACGACGTGCTGGTGCTCAAGCGCATCGGCCCCACCGGCGCGCCCGGCATGCCCGAGGCCGGCTATATGCCGATCCCCAAGAAGCTGGCGCGCGCCGGCGTCAAGGACATGGTGCGGATTTCCGACGGCCGCATGAGCGGCACGGCGGCCGGCACCATCGTGCTGCACGTCACCCCCGAGGCCGCGATTGGCGGGCCGCTCGCCTACGTGCAGAATGGCGACCGGATCCGCCTGTCGGTGGCGCGGCGCGAAATTGCCCTGCTGGTCGAAGACGCCGAGCTGGCGCGCCGCATGGCCGCCGGCCCGGTCGAACGCCCGGCCGCCGAGCGCGGCTACCGCAAGCTGTTCCTGCAGACCGTGACGCAGGCCGACCAGGGCGTGGACTTCGACTTCCTGCGCGCCGGCGCCACGCACGATACCGTGCCCAAGCCTTGACACCCTGCCTGACGCCCATGAACGCCATCTCCCCCGCCTCCCTGCAACCGCAAGCGCCCGACGCCCTGGCGGCGGCGGTAGCCGCGCTGGAGGAAGACATCGTCTTCGGCCGGTTGCATCCGCGCGAGCGGCTGACCGAGGACGATCTGATGGCGCGCTTCGGCCTCAAGCGCCACGCGGTGCGCCAGGTGCTGGCGGACCTGGAACTGCTGGGGGTGGTCGAACGCAAGCGCAACATCGGCGCGGTGGTGCGGGCCTACTCGGCGCGCGAGGTCATGGAACTGTATGCGCTGCGCGAAGTGCTGGAAGTGCATGCCGCCAGCCAGATGCCGCTGCCGGTGGCCCCGGCGCGGCTGGCGGCGCTGGTGACGGTGCAGCGCGAACATGACGCGGCGGTGGCCGACGGCGACGCGCGCCGCGTGTTCCGCAGCAACCAGCGCTTTCACCGTGAGTTGTTCGGCCTGCTCGACAACGCGGTGCTGGGCCAGGCTATCGAGGAATACGCGCGCCGCACCCACCCGATCCGCTTCGGCTCGCTGGCGGCCGCCCATTACCGCGAGCGGGCCCGCCAGGAACACTGGGCCATGATCCACGCGCTGCGCGACGGCGACCGCGCGGCCCTGATGGCATTGTGCCGCGAGCACCTGCTGCCCTCGCGCGACGCCTACCTGGCATCGGAACAGGCGCGCCGCGGCGCCTGAACGGGCACCACGCGGAACCTGGCAGCGGACGGCCGCCCCCCCCCACGCGCGGACCGAACGCGGCGCACGCGCATGACGCATCGAACGCCACGACGGGGCATGACCTGGCGGCCGCCTTGTCTTGCCAAGGTCACGCCTCAGCGGGCCTCTTCGGCCAGATACTGGCGCAGCATCGCCACCAGCGCCGCGGCCGCCGGCGGCAGGCTGCGGTTGCGCGCCGTCACCAGCCCGATCGAGCGTTCGGCCACCGGGCCGGTCAGCGGCCGCTGCACGATGCCGTGCTGCGCCACCGCGCCGGCCGCGATTTCGGGCAGCGCCGCCACCCCGAAACCGCATTCCACCATCGCCACGATGGTGGTCAGGTGCTCGGCCTCGAAGGCCGGCGTGAAGCGGATGCGGTTCTGCAGGAAGGCCCATTCGGTGTATTGGCGCACGCTGCTCGGATGCACCATGGACACATGCGCGGCGCCGGCCGTGTCGGCCCAGCGCAATGGCCCCTTGGCGCGCGCCAGGGCGTGGCCCTCGGGGATCAGCAGCAGAAAGCTGTCGGACATCAGCGGCTGGTAATGCAGGTCGGCGTGCTGCGGGTCGGCGGCGGTCAAGGCGAAATCCACGTCGCCCGCGCGCACCAGGTCGAAGGCCGGGCCGGACAGCGTATCGCGCACCTTCAGGGCCACCTGCGGATGCGCCTGGCGGTAGGCCATCAACACCCGCGGCAACAGCCGCGCAGCCAGCGACGGCAGCGCCGCCACCGAGACCTGGCCGTGTTCGGCGCTGGCGATGCCGCTGACCGCGGCAATGGCATCGCGGAACGCCACCTGCAGGGCCGCCGCCTGCTGCATGAAGACCTCGCCCGCCGCCGTCAGCCGCACGGTGCGGGTGGTGCGGTCGAACAGGCGCACGCCGAGCGCGTCCTCGATACGCTGGACCTGCGTCGACAGCGCCGACTGCGACAGGTGCAGTTGCGCCGCCGCCTGGCGGAAATTGAGGGTGCGGCCCAGCACCAGGGTGGTGTCGATATCGCGCATCGAGAGATTGATCTGCATCGCGGCGAGCGCCTTTTTGATTGATCTTGTTTGTCGATCATTCTATCCAAAAAATCTGATTCATCAATCAAACAAGCTTCTCTACACTCGGCGCCCAATACAGACAGACGCTGATGCAACAGCGGTTTCAGGACAAGGAGCAAAGCATGCAGACGGACGCGAAGGCCCTGCCCAATCCGGGCGCGGCGCATGCGGTGGTGGTGGGCGGCGGCACCATGGGCGCCGACGTGGCGGTGGTGCTGACGCGCGCCGCCTGCCGCACCACGGTGATCGAGCCCGACGCGGCGCGCGCGGCCGCGCTGCCGGCGCGCGTGGCGGACAACCTCGAGACCATCGGCCGCAAGGCGCTGGTGTCGCAACTGGCGACGGCGGCCAGCCTGGACGACGTGGATTGGACCGGCGTCGACCTGGTGATCGAGTGCGTGCCGGAGCGGCTCGACATCAAGCAGGCGCTGTTCGCCGGGCTGGTGCAGCGCGCCCGGCCCGACGCCATCCTGGCGAGCAACAGTTCCAGCTTCCCGATCAGCGCCATCGGCCAGGGCCTGGCCACGCGCGAACGCATGCTGGGCCTGCACTTCTTCATGCCGGCGCACCTGGTGCCGCTGGTCGAGGTGGTGATGGCCGAGACCAGCGACGAGGCCCGCGCCGACGCGCTGATCGCCTTCATGCGCCGCTGCGGCAGCGTGCCGGTGAAGGTGCGCCAGGACCTGCCGGGTTTCCTGGCCAACCGCCTGCAGCACGCGCTGTCGCGCGAAGCCTTCAACCTGATCGACCGCGGCATCGCCTCGCCCGAGGACGTGGATGCGGCGGTGCGCTTCGGCTTCGGCTTCCGCTTCCTGGCGGCCGGGCCGGTGATGCAGCGCGACCACGCCGGCATCGACGTGCACGCGGCGGCGGGCGCGACCATGTACCCGACCTTCTGCAATGATGACCATCCGGCGCGCTGCCTGACCGAGCGCGCCGCCGACGGCCGCTACGGCATGAAGGCGGGCGAAGGCTTCTATGCCTGGACGCCGGAAACCATTGCCGCCGAACGCGCGCGCTATGACCGCCTGCTGCGCGCGGGCCTGGACCTGATCGCGCCGGAACTGCCGGAGATCCAGCCATGAGCGCCGTGAACCTCCCCCGCCCGGCCCTGGCCGAGTCGCCCGTCATCGTGACGGTGGCGCCCAACGGCGCCTACAAAAAGGCCGCCGACCATCCGGCGGTGCCGCTGACGGCCGAGGCCCTGGCTCGGGAAGCGCGTGCCTGCCTGGACGCGGGCGCGGCGATGATGCACATGCACGTGCGCAAGCCGGACGGCAGCCATCTGCTGGACGCGCAGGCGTACCGCGAGGCGCTGGCGGCGGTGCGCCGCGCGGTGGGCGACGAGCTGCTGGTGCAGGTGACGAGCGAGGCGGCTGGCGTGTACCAGGCGGCCGAGCAGATGGCGCTGGTGCGCGAGCTGCAGCCGGAGGCGGTGTCGATCGGCCTGCGCGAGATCGCGGTGCCGGAGATTCCGGAAGACGAACTGGCGGCGTTCCTGGCCTGGGTCGCCGAGCGCCGCATCATGACGCAGATCATTCTGTACGACGAAGGCGACGTGCGGCGCTGGCTATCGCTGCGCGCGCGCGGGCTGGTGCCGCCGGGCGCATGGTCGGTGCTATTCGTGCTGGGACGCTACAGCGTGGGGCAGACCTCGTCGGCCTATGACCTGCTGCCGTTCCTGACGGCCTATGACCATTCGCTGCCTTGGGCGGTGTGCGCGTTCGGGGCGCAGGAGAACGCCTGCGTGACGACGGCGGCGGCCTTCGGCGGGCATATGCGGGTGGGGTTCGAGAACAATCTGAAGCTGCGGGACGGAAGCATCGCCGCCGGCAATGCCGACCTGGTGCGCCAGGCCGTCGAGGGCGCGCGCGCGCTGGGACGGCCGTTGGCGGACGCGGCGCAGGCGCGCCGGATCTACGGCGCGATTGCCTGACGCCGGGACAAGCCCCGGGGCGGCGGCGCGCCACGCGCCCCGGCCGGCCTTGCCAGCCCGTCCAGGGCGGCCCTAGGCCCGCTCGATGCGCGCCGGCAGTCCCTGCCGCACCGCCGCGCCCGAGACCCAGTCGATCCAGACGTTGGCATGCTCGCCACGCGTCGCATCGCTGAAGCCCAGGTCGTTCAGGTTCACGCCGGCCGCCAGCGCCGGATCGTGCGGCATCGGCTTGCCATCGACCAGGTGGGCGCGCGCGCCCAGTTCGGTGTGGCCATAACCATGCTCGATGCCGACCGCGCCCGGCTGGATGCCATCGCGCAGCAGCGCCAGGCCGGTCACCGCGCCGCCCGGCGTGACGATGCGCACCGGATCGCCGTTGCGCAGGCCAAGCCGCTCGCCGTCCTGCCGGTTGATCGACACCGGATTGTGCGGATGCACCTGGCGCAAGCGGTCCACGCCGATGGACATCGAGCTCATCAGGTTGGACTTGAATGAACTCAGCAGGAACGGCCAGTCGGCGCGCGGATACTGCTCGCGCACGTCGCGGCCGTCGGCCAGCCGCGCCGGATACCAGGTGGGACAGCCGCTATAGCGCTCGCCCGTCATGGCATGGCGGAATCCCGCCAGTTCCTCGCTCCACACCTGCAGCGGCTTGGCCCAGGCCTTGCGGGTCTGGCCGGCGTCGCTCCAGGCCTCGCGCACGCGGTCGAAGCGCCCGCCGCGGCTCATCACCATGGCCACGCGGCGCCACTCCTCGGGCTTGAGCTTGCCTTGCAGCGCATCGCGGTAGCGCGCCACGCCGGTCAGCGCCAGGTCGTCGTCGCTGGCCTCGGGCACCGGCCGCCCGGCGCCGAAGGCGATGTTGGCGATGCCGCGCAGGAAGAAGTCCTCGGCCGTGTCCAGCGGATAGCGGTTGCCGTCCGCATCGGCGATGGCGTTGGCGCCGAAGCCCGGCATGCCGATGCGCTTGGCGCAGGCGATCAGGAACGACTCCAGGCACACCGGCGCGCCCTCGGCGGTGCGCGCCACGCGCGGTTCGACCGCCGGCCAGCGCACCGTCGACGCCTTGGCCACCACGTCGGCCCACGGCGCCGACACGCCCCAGCTTTCGTAGGTGACGGTGTCGGGCACGATGTAGTCGGCCAGCGCGTTGGTCTCGTTGATGAACGGATTGATCGACACCGCCAGCGGCAGGATCTTCGGGTCCTTCAGCTTGTCCAGCAGCACGTTCCTGAACCCGGCGATGCCGTAGACCGGGTTGCTCATGTGGTTGAACCAGACCTTGGCGCGGTACGGATAGCCCGCCAGCGCCGACGCCAGCATCTCTGAGCTCAGGCCACCGGTGGCCGGATACCAGGGCGCGGCGGCCGGATAGACCGGCTGGCCGGCGGCCTGCTTGCGCTTGAACTCGCTCGACTTCTCGTACGGGAAGCGGTTGCGCGACAGGGCCACGCCCTTGGGCGTGGCGCGATTGGCGAAGCCCGCGATGTTGTAGCGCGGCCCCGCGCCATAGGGCGGGAACGGCCCGGCATCCAGCACCAGGCCGCCCTCGACGTTGAGGTTGCCCACCAGCGTGTTGAGCATGGCGATGGCGTAGGCGGTGTAGAAGCCCGCGCCGCTCATGGTGCCGCCGTGCGCATCCGCCACGGCGCGCTTGCCGTGGCTGGTGAAGCGCTCGGCCAGTTCGGCGATCTTGGCCGCCGGCACGCCGCAAAGCGCCGCGTATTCATCCAGCGACTTGCGGTGCGCCTCGTCGCGCAGCAGCGTCAGCGCGCTGCGCACCCGCAGCGCGGCCGGCGCCCCAGCCAGACCGGGCGCGGCCACGGTTTCGTCCGCGAACAGCGTGGCCGGCGCCGCCACCGTGTGCGGCGCCAGCGTGCCGTCCGCCAGACGCACCACGTACACGTCCTCCCACTTTTCACCCGCATCGGCCGGCCTGGCCCAGCCCAGGTCGGCGCCGCGCAGGAAAGTGCCCTGCCGCGGATGGCCAGGCTCGGCGATCACCAGATGCGTGGCGTTGGTCCATGCCGCCTCGCCCGCCGCCTTCATGGCCGCCGGGCCGGGTTGCGCCAGCGCCTGCGCATCAAAGCGCTCGTGGTCGAGAATCCAGCGGATCAGCCCCATCACCAGCGCCAGGTCGCTGGCCGGGTTGACCGGCACCCATTCGTTGCCCGAGCCGGCCGACAGGCTGGACGAAGCCGGCAGCACCGGTGACACCACCACGTAGGCAAAGCCTTCCGCCTCGGGCCGGGTGCGGGCCTCGGCCAGTTGGCGCGCCTGGCGCTGGAACGGGTTGCCGGCCTGCGCCGGCGCCGCGCCGATGAACAGGCCAAAGCGGGCGTTGTCCCAATCCGGCTTGCCATGCGGCATGCTCTTCAGGTCGCCCAGCGCGGCGCCGGCGCCAACGCGGAAGCTCTGTCCGCAGTACGAGCCGTGGTTGCTGAAGTTGACAGTGCCGAACGACTGGCCGGCAAAACGCTGGATCAACGGCGTGCGGCCTTCGTTGGACGCATCGGTGAACAGGAACTGATTGACCTTGGCGCCGTACTCCGGGTTGGCCGGATCCAGCGGCGTGTCGCGGTCGAAGATCGCGCGCAGGCCATCGACGTGGCCCTCGCCGAACAGGTCGCCGCCCTCGCACACCTCCTGCACCAGTTGCTCGAAGGAAATCGTCTGCCACCTGCCCTCGCCGCGGCCGCCGACGCGCTTGAGCGGCTGCAGCACGCGGTACGGGCTGTGCATCTGTTCCAGCATGGCCGAACCGCGCGCACAGGACGTGGCGCGCCCTTCCAGGCCGTTGTCGCCGCCCAGTTGCGCGTAGGTCTCGCGCACCGGCGTATCCATCGCCGCCGGCCGGGTCGTGGCCAGCGGGTGGTACGGGTTGCCCGCCACCCGCAGGATGCGGTTGGCCTCGGTGTCGACGCGCAACCGCACCCCGCACTGCGTCCAGCAGCCAAGACAACTGGAGGGGCTGACGGTCTGGCCGGGCTGGGTCGACAGCAGGCCCGTGACCGGGTCGATGCGGAACTCCGGCGTCAGCGAGTTGCCGCGCACGGCGTGCGCGGTGGGCACGCCGGCGGTGCCTTGCGCCAGGCCCTTGACGGCCTTGCCGACGGTCTCGCCGTAGCCGGCCGCGAACGCGGCCAGGCCGCCGGCGACCACGCCGCCGCGCGCGATCAGCTTGCGGCGCGCGGCGTTGTCGGGTTGATCGGGTCCGTCGGCGTGGGCGTCGGGCGTGTCTTCTCGGTGTTGCTTGTCCATGGTCATCTCGATGCGAATTCTTGTCGGGGCCGGCGGCTCAGGCCGCCAGGCCGCGGATGCGGGCCGGGAACAATTCCAGCGCGCAGGTCACGGCGGCGACCAGCGCGGCGCACAGGCCCAGCACGCCGATCATGCCCAGCAGCCCGTCGCTGCCCCAGGGCATGTCGTACAGGTACAGGCCGGCGCCGTACTTCGGCACGCCCTGCACGCTCATGAACACGACCCAGCGGAAGATCCAGGCGGCGGCCAGCATGGTCAGCGCCAGCGCGGCCGAGGGCAGCGGCGCCGCCAGGGTGCGCGGCGCGCGCTGCAACAGCGCGATCATGCAGAACGCGGTGATCACGGCGCCGGCCAGGCTGGCGCGCCATACCGGAAACTCGCCGAACAGGCGCACTGCCGCCTCGAACGAGGGGTCCACGCCCAGCAGGCCCAGCAGCATCCAGGCGCCCGCGCCGATGGCCATCATCACCACCGCCGTCACGCTCAGGCGGCGCAGCAGTTCGACCGGCAGCGCCTTCATGCCGCCAGGCAGCCAGCGCCCTACCAGGAACATCGCCCCCAGCGCCCCCAGCCACGCAGTCAGCGCGAAGTTCAGCGGCAGGAACGGCGTGTGCCACAGCGGCCGCGCCCGCAACACCATCACTTCGGCGCCGGTGTAGACCAGGATCGACACCGCCGACAGCGCCAGCGCGATGCCCAGCAGCCGCACCCACACCATGCGGCCCCACCACCAGGCGGCGCAGAACAGCACCGCCAGCCCGGTGAAGACCGGCAGCAGCAGCGCTCCCAGCCACATCCACGACCACGGCGTCAGGCGGGTATAGAAATGCCAGAAGCGGCCCGGCTGGTGCAGGTCGGCCAGCAGCGAAACGGGCGCGGCGATGGCGCAAACCAGCAACACGGTGACCGCGGCCGGCAGCAGGCGGCGCGCGGACGATCCCGCCTCGCCAAAGGCGGCGCCGGCGGCGGTCAGGGCCGCGGTCGCGGCAATCCCGATGAGGAAAAAGTACTGCACGGCCCACGGCAGCCAGGCGGCGTCATAGACCGGGGTCAGCAATTCGGTGATCTGCATGGCGCTCCCCTTCTCAATGGCCGCCGGCCAGCCGCACGCCGGCCTGGCCGTCGATCTGGTGCACGAAGGCATCGGGCAGGCCGATGTAATAGACGTGCGGGTCGGTCTTCATCTCGGGCTTGAGCACCTTGATGTCGGCGCGATGCTCGGCCATCAGCCGCGAAATGGCGCTGTCCGGATCGTTCAGGTCGCCGATGATGCGGGCGCCGCCCACGCAGCTTTCGACACAGGCCGGCAGCAGGCCGGCTTCGAGCCGGTGCTCGCAGAAGGTGCACTTGTCGGCGGTCTGGGTATCGTGGTTGATGAAGCGGACGTCATAGGGACAGGCCTGCACGCAATAGCCGCAGCCGACGCAGCGCTGGTTGTCGACCAGCACGATGCCGTCCTCGCGCTGGAACGTGGCCTGCACCGGACAGACCGGCACGCAGGGCGGGTTGTCGCAGTGGTTGCACAGGCGCGGCAGCATCACCATGGCACAGGAGCCGCCATTGTCGGGCTGCACTTCGTACTGCAGGACGGTGGTGCGGAACTGGCCGACGGGCGGTAGGTTCTCGAGCGAACAACTGACCGTACAGGACTGGCAGCCAATGCATTTGCGCAGGTCGACCAGCATGCCGTAGCGCTTGCCGGGGATGCCGGGACGACGGGGGGGTTGCTGGTTGATGCCGGTGCCGGCTTCGGCACGGATGGGGATGATGGTGGCCGCGGCGCTCAGGCCAAGCAGGTTCTTCAGGAAACCACGTTTGCCCGGGAGGGGGACTTCGGGTGGGGGGTGAGGCACAGACTTCTCCGCGAATCATGTCGTTGTGCCATTAACTTATCGCTTCCGGTTATATAGGGATTTGATGCCGATCAATAGGGGACGGATTTATTTCAGACCTTTCTTCTTATGCCCCCGCCCCGACAGACCGCAGGTAGTCGCGATCCTGGCGCAGAAAGGCGGCCAGCAGCGCGCCTAAGGCCGGGTAGAAGCGGAACGTCAGGGTCTTGATGGCGTGCATGCCCGCCAGCCAGACGTCGATCCAGGACAAGAGGGCGGATTCGATGAACGCGGCCTGCTCCCGCGCCTGGCCCGCGCAATCGGCGGACCGATCGCAGGCCTTGGCCCAGTGGGACATCAATCCCAGCATCACGGCGAGATGGTCCTCCGGCTCCTTGAACGGCTCATCGAGCCGCAACCGATTGGACGCCAGCATCGCGCGCATCAGCAGCGCCGGCTTGCCGTACAACTGCCCGCCGCCGTCCAGATAGTGCGAGGCGTAGGGAAGCGGGCGGGCCCGCCCCTCCATCAGGAACAGGGTGGCGAAGTCGGCGGCGTTCTCGACCGCGGCATCCGCGTGCCGCGCCCACTCCTGCAACACGCCAGCCACGGCGTCCGCCTCGCGCGCCATGCCGAGTTGGGCAAGGACGGACATGATTTCCGCGGCGCCCCCGGCCTGGTAAAGCGCCATGGCGTCCCGCCCCAGCTCCCGGGCAAAGAGGGTGGAAAACCATCCATACAACTGCGACCGCATATGGGACGCCGCCACCCATTCAGGGTCGATATGCTCGCTGTTCAACTGCTGCTCCGCAAAAAAAGAGGGAAGGCAACGCGCCCTCCCCGGCTATCCGCTGGCCTCAGAGGCTGGCCATGACCTTGCCGTCGATATCGACCTCGGCCGGACCGCCGAATGCCGTTACCGCCGGCGCGACGCCCTTGAACAGCTCGATTTCCACCAGGCAGGTATTGGCGCTGGTCGCCTGCGCCAGTTCGGATGAACCGACGTCCAGCGTCAATGTGTTGGGATCGCCGTAGGTATCCAGCGCGCCGATCTCGGGTCCGGTGGGCCCATACCAGGCGCCCTCGTGAATGCGGACCACCCCGGGCGGGAAGTCGCTGGAGATGGCGGCGCCCGCCAGCAATTGCCCGCGGTCGTTGAAGACCCGCACCAGGTCGCCCTGGCGGATGCCGCGCTGCCGCGCGTCCTCGGGGCTGATATAGACGGGCTCGCGCCCCTGGATGGTGTAGGTCGCCCGCCGCGACGGTGATTCGCACGTCTGCGAATGGATGCGCTCGTTGGGATGCGAGGACTGCATCCAGAGCGGGTACTTGTCCGAACGCGGACCGTTGTGCGAACGTTCCGCCTTTTCCATCCAGAGCGGATGCCCCTTGCAGTCGCGGTAGCCGAAGCTGGCAAGCTTGCGGCTGTAGATTTCGATGAACCCGGACGGCGTGCCCAGGGCGTTGACTTCCGGATCCTCGCGGAAATCGGCATGCCGCACCCACGGCTTGCCCTCCGGGAACAGCACGTAGCCCTGTTCCCAGAACTGCGCGAAAGGCGGCATGGCGAAGCCCTTGCCGGCGTTCTCCTTGCGGCATTCCTCGTACAGGAATTCGACCCACTGCATCTCGTTCATGTTGCGGGTGTATTCCACATCGCGCTTCATGCGCTTGCAGAAGTCGGTCCAGATGTCGAAATCCGAACGCGAGTGAAACAGCGGATCGACCAGCTTGTGCATGGCGATCACGCCCCGGTTGGAGAAGGTCCCGTAGGCATCGATGTCATTGCGCTCGAACGGCGTGCAGGCCGGCAACACAATGTCCGCAAAGCGGCAGGTGGCCGTCCAGTTGTAATCGATCGCGACCACCGTCTCCAGCTTCTGGTAGGCCCGCTTCATGCGATTGCGATCCTGATGCCGGTGCCACTGGTTGCCGCCCGAGAAAATGGCCATCTTGTAGGGCGGCAGCTTGACCTTGTGGCCGTTGTAGTTGATTTCCTTGCCCGGCTCCAGCAGCGCGTCGATCACGCGGGCCACCGGCACCACCGCGCTGTAGCCTTGAAAGTCGTCGTTCTCGTGCTGGGGCTTGCGGCCGGGGTCCAGGTTCAGCGGGAACGAGCCAGGCATCGACGCCCCCGAGGCCGGCACGCCCGCCGAAGCGTAGTGGTGGACGTAGCTGATGCCGCCTCCCGGCAAGCCGATCTGGCCCAGCATCGTGGCCAGGATCGCGGCCATCCAGTAAGGCTGTTCGCCGTGCTGCTGGCGCTGGATCGCCCAACCGAAGATCAGTTGCGTGCGATTGCCCGCCATCAGGCGCGCCAGTTCGCGGATGCGCCCGGCCGGCACGCCGCAGATGGACTCGGCCCATTCGGGGGTGCGCTCGATCTTGTCCTCGGTCTTGCCCTCGACATAGGCGATGAATTCCTCGAAGCCCACGGCATAGGTCTCGATGAATTTCTTGTCGTACAACTCCTCTTTCCACAGGGTATGGATAAGGCCCAGCATCAGCGCCACATCCGTCATGGGGTTGACGTATTGGTGTTCGCAGCCCAGGTAGTTGCGCGTCTTGCTTTTCACCGGGTCGACGCTGATCACCGAGATCTCGCCGCTGGCCACCTTCTGCTTGAGCCGCGCCAGATGCTCGTAGGCCTCGTGCGTTTCGGTGTTCCAGCCCACCTGCAGGTTCTTGATCGGGTCGCTGGCCCAGAACACCAGCACCTGCGTCTCCTTGAGGATGATCTCCCACGACGTGCCCTGCGAGTACACCTCGGTCGACCCGAGCACGTAGGGCAGGATGGTCTGGCCGGCGCCGGTCGAGTAGTCGCCGGCCGTGCCGACGCTGTTGCCGTGCATCCCCATCGCCCGCAGCATATGGTTGCCGCAACTGTGCATCAGGCCCACCGCGTGCCAGCCGACGTTGCCCACATGCAGCGCCCACGGACCGTAGTCCTTCTGGATGCGCTCCAGCTCGTCATAGAGCAGGTCCAGGGCTTCGTCCCAGCCCACCCGGATGAACCGGTTGTCGCCGCGCGACGCCTGGCCCGCCTGGCTCGGTGCCGCGCCCGCGCGCCGATTGCGATACCAGTCCAGGCGCACCATTGGATAACGCACCCGCGATGGGCTGTACAGCACGTCGAGCGTGCCGTCCAGAATCGGCGTGGGGTGCTTGTCGAACTCGAACGGCTTTATTTCCACCACGTGGCCGGCCACGACCCGGGCCCGGAAGGCGCCCCAATGGGCCCCCGAGAACTTCCAGCGGCCGGGATCGGCCGCGGCCTTGGTGGCGGCCGCGGCCCGCACGACATTGCCATTGCGCAGAAGCGGCGGCACCACGAAGGAACCCAGTGAAGCGGCGACACCGCCCATGAAACGTCGACGGGAGATTTTCATTTCTTGCTCAGTGGGCCGAAGCCACACCGTCCTTGGCTACGAAATCGGAAGAATGCAACTGCAGGTACTTCAGGACCAGCCTGGCGGTCGGGTCATCCATGTTGGTGAACCCGACCATGCCGCCAAACAGCCCCGGCCATTGGTTGGCGTCGTGCGAGGCCTCGTTCGGCTGGCGATGGCACACGCTGCAGCTTTGCGAATAGCTCTTGCGCGCCACCGCCCAGATCGGCTCGACATCAGCCACCAGGCCGCCGCCGCGCAGCCAGACCGTCGCGGAGATCTTCTGCCACTGCAGGCCGGTCACGTCGTCGATGCGGCTTTCGATCACATGGACCACGCCGTCGTCGCGCGACACGTCCTGGCTCAGCACGGCGCTGGTGATATTCATGCCGAAGCGGCCGTACAGCACGCGGGCATAACCCTTGTTCTTTCGCCAGAGCTGCAACTCGACCTGCACCGCGTCCTTTTTCTTCTGCAGCACCTTCACGCCGGTGGCGATCTCGATGGCGCCGATCTCGTGGGCCAGGGTCTCGTCCGCGTAGAGCGGCTGCGGCATGACGCTGTAGTAGTCGCGGCCGGCGTCGATGGCGGCGCCGCGAGCGTCGGCCGTGAGCGCCGCCAGCGCCGGGTTGCCCTGCGACTTGACCTCGGGCAGCCGGTGCGCGATGCCCTTGTGGCAGTCGACACAACTGGCGTCGCGTTCGGCCGCGCCGTGCATGGTGGTCTGCGAGGTCACCCGCATCTTGTCGAAATCCATGCTGGCGTAATCATGGCAATTGCGGCATTCCTTGGAATTGTTCGCCTTGAAGCGGGCCCACTCGCGCGTGGCCAGCACGATGCGGTGTTCCTGGAATTTCTCGGGCGTGCCGATGGTGCCCATCAGGTGCCCCAGCACTTCGCGCGAGGCCTGCATCTTGCGCGCGACCTTGGAGGTGAAGTCATGCGGCACGTGGCAGTCCGGACAGTGGGCGCGCACGCCCGAGCGGTTCTTCCAGTGCACGCTCTGCTGCAGCTCGGGCAGCACGGTGTCGCGCATCGAATGGCAGGAAATACAGAAGGCTTCGGAGTTGGTGGCGTTCATGCCGGTATTGAACAGGGCCAGGAACGTCACGCCGCCCAGGAACCCGCCGATGACCAGCACGCCCAGGCCGATGCGGGTGGCGGGACGCAGCAACAGCGCGCCCGTCCATTGGATGACGGATTTGGCGATCTTGAAGGGATTTTTCATGTCGGTGGCTCAGGCTGCGGCTTTGTAGAACGGAGCATTCATGCCGGCGGCCCCCAGAACAGTATCTGCCCGAACCAGACGATGAATCCGTAGATGCAGATCATCAGGAACGCCACGGCGGGACACGCCACAAAGGCCAGCGACAGGAACTTTGCCCACTCGGCCCCACCACCACTACTGCTGTGCTTGGGTTTGTTTTTCACGGGATACAACATTTTGGATTTGAACGGCTACCGCCCCGAACTGCGCCGCGGCACAAGCAAAACCGACGGTCGTCGCGAAGGCCGATGACGGTTCGAAGCCTTTTCATGATCGACGCGCAGCCCCGGCCTGCACGTTGACATCCATCAAACCCGTCATGCGATGCCCGCTGTAGCGCCGATTACTCAGACAGATCCGAAGCCGCAGGCGGGAAACGCCGGCAAAACGAATGGCTGCGCGCGACAAGCGGCACCGCGCCTGGCCTGACGGTAAACACGTCCGACATAAATTCAATTGCGCCGCGGCCCCGCAAAACCACGATCCGGATTCATTAATATCCGATCCCGTTGTCGGCTTCGCGCCGCCCTTGATGCAGCGGGGATTGTTGTGATGAGTATCTGGATGGGCACCGGCCATGCTTGAAGCGCAAGGGCTCACCTGTTCGAAAGGAACCCGTCTGCTGTTCGAAGACCTGTCGTTCCAGTTGGGCGCGGGGCAACTGCTGCGTGTGACCGCGCCCAACGGCCATGGCAAGACCAGCCTGCTGCGCATCCTGTGCGGCCTGGCGCGCGCCGACGCCGGCACGGTGTGCTGGCGCGGGGACGACATCCACCGCCTGGGGTCGGCCTACCGCCAGCAGATGCTCTACCTGGGTCATGCCGACGCGCTCGCCGATTCCCTGACTCCGCTCGAAAACCTGTGCTTCCTGTGCCAGGCCCAGGCCGATGCCGTCACCACGGCGGCCTGTCGCGACGCGCTTTGCCGGATGGGCCTGACCGCGATGCTCGACCTGCCGGCGCGCCTGCTGTCGCGCGGCCAGCGGCGCCGCGTGATGCTGGCGCGGCTGTCGCTGCGCCCGGCGCGGCCGCTATGGATCCTGGACGAACCCTTCAACCTGCTCGACGCGGCCACGGTGGCGGCGCTGACGCGGACGCTGGCAAGCCATTGCGACAACGGCGGGCTCGTCCTGCTGACCACGCACCAGGAGGTGGCCTTCGACCGGCCGGTGCACACCCTAGACCTCGGTCCGCGCGCGCCATGACGCGGCTGGCCAGCCCCTTCTTCGCCGTACTCCGGCGCGACCTGCTGCTGCTTGGCCGCGGCCGCGCCGACGTCATCGTCTCGCTGCTTTTCTTCGTGCTGGTCGCCTGCCTGTTCCCGCTGGGCGTGGGCGCCGATGCGGCCTTCCTGCGTGCGCTCGCACCAGGCGTGCTGTGGGTGGCCGCGCTGCTCGCCGCGCTGTTGTCGCAGCATCGGCTGTTCGCGCAGGACCACGCCGACGGCACGCTCGAACAACTCTTGCTTTCGCCGGGCGCCGCCTCGCTCTGGGTGCTGGCCAAGATCACCGCGCACTGGATCGGAACCGGTCTGCCTTTGGTCGCCGTGGCGCCCGTCATGGGCCTGCTGTTTGACCTGGGTCAGTGTTCGCGCCTGACCCTGTCGCTATCTTTCGCGCTGGGAACGCCGGTGCTGGCCCTGGTCGGCGCAATCGGCGCCGCACTGTCCCTCGGGATGCGCGGCGGCGGCGTGCTGCAGGCCCTGTTGCTGCTGCCCTGGTTCGTGCCGGTGCTGATCTTTGGCGCGGGCTCGGTGGACTCGTGTGGCGCCGGCCAGCCGCCCGCCACCCCGTTCCTGCTGCTTGGCGGCGCGCTGCTGGCGGCGCTGGCGCTGGCCCCGCCCGCCTGTGTCCTGGCGCTGCGCTTTGCCGTCGAAGAATGAAGATGCCTCCCATGCCTGCCCTCCCGCCCGCTCCTCCCGCCCGCCGCGCCACCCGTCTGCTGCGGTTCGCCGCGCCGCAGGCCTTCTATCCGCTGGCGGGCAGGCTGGTCCGCTGGTGCGCCGGGCTTGCCATCGTGCTGGCCGCCTGCGCCCTGGCGATCGGTTTTTTCGTCGCGCCCACCGATGCCACCCAGGGCGAGGTCTACCGCATTATTTTCATCCACGTCGCCGCCGCGTGGATGTCGATGTTCATCTATCTGCTGATGGCGCTCTGGTCCGCGCTCGGCCTGATCCTGCGCACCCGCCTGTCGTTCATCATGGCGCGCGCGCTGGCCCCCACTGGCGCGCTGTTCTGCTTCATCGCGCTCTGGAGCGGCGCGCTGTGGGGCCGGCCGACCTGGGGCGCCTACTGGGTCTGGGACGCGCGGCTCACCTCGCAACTGATCCTGGGGTTCCTGTACCTGGGCTACCTGGCGCTGACCGCCCTGACCGTCGATCCCCATCGCGGCGACCGCGGCGGGGCGCTGGTGGCCCTGGTGGGCGCCATCAACGTGCCCATCATCTATTTCTCGGTGTCGTGGTGGAGCACACTGCACCAGGGCGCTTCGGTCAGCCTGACGCGCGCGCCGTCCATGGCGGCGACCATGCTGGCCGCCATGCTGCTGATGGCGCTGGCCGCGTGGGCCTACACCGCCGCCGTGGCGCTGGCGCGCGCGCGCGTCATGGTGCTGGAACGGGAGTGGCCGGCCGGCTGGGTGCGCGACCTGGCGCGCCGCGAGACGGCGACGCGCAAGGAGCCGGCATGATGCACTGGCAGTCCTGGGCCGCGTTCTGGCACATGGGCGGGCGCGCCGCCTTCGTCTGGGGCAGCTACGGCATGCTGGCCCTGCTGGTGCTGGCCGAATGCGTGTCGCTGGCCCGGCGGCGGCGGCGCGCCTTGCGGCGCCTGACGGCGCTGGCTCGGGCCAACCCGGCGGCCGGGCGGCAACCGCAGGATGGAGGACCGGCATGACTTCCCCCCGCCGCCGGCGCCTGCTCCTGCTGCTCTGTGCGGTCGCGCTGTTGAGCGCGGCCGCCGCCCTGATCCTGACGGCCATGCGCCAGAACCTGGTGTTCTTCCACACGCCCAGCGAAATTGCGCGCGGCGAGGCGCCACGACAGCGGCTGTTCCGCGTCGGCGGCATGGTGCTGGCCGGCTCGCTGCAACGCGAGGCGGACGGCCTGGGCGTGCGTTTCATCGTCACCGACACCGCCCACGAGGTGCCCGTGATGTATCGCGGCGCCCTGCCCGACCTGTTCCGCGAAGGCACGGGCGTGGTGGCCCAGGGCACGCTGGACGCCGACGGCGTGTTCACCGCGACCAGCGTGCTGGCGCGCCACGACGAGAACTACACGCCCATCGAAGTGCGCGACGCCATCGCGCGCGCCCACGGCGCCAGCAGGACGGTGCGGCCATGATCGCCGAAGTCGGCCACTTTTCCCTGATGCTTGGCTTCGCGCTGGCGCTGGTGCAGGCCATCGTGCCGCTGTATGGCGCCTGGCGCGGCCGCGCGGCGCTGATGGCGGTCGGCCGCGGCGCCGCGCGCGGGCAACTGCTGTTCGTGCTGCTGTCATACGCCTGCCTGCACCTGCTGTTCATCGCCAATGATTTCTCCGTGCGGCTGGTGGCGGACAACAGCCACAGCCGCACGCCGCTGATCTACCGGATCACCGCGGTCTGGGGCAACCACGAGGGCTCCATGTTGCTGTGGATCGTTTCGCTGTCGCTGTGGACGGTGGCGGTGACGCGCTGGAGCCGCGGGCTGCCCGAGGCCTTCACGGCGCGGGTCCTGGGCGTGCTGGGCGCGGTCGGCGCGGGCTTCACCGCCTTCACGCTGCTGACCTCCAACCCCTTCGCCCGCCTGTTGCCTGCGGCGCGCGAGGGCCGCGACCTGAACCCGCTGTTGCAGGACCCCGGCATGATCATCCACCCGCCCTTGCTGTACCTGGGCTACGTGGGCTTCAGCATCGCCTTCGCCTTTGCCATCGCGGCCCTGATGACGGGACGCCTGGATGCCGCCTGGGCGCGCTGGTCGCGGCCCTGGACCGTGGCCGCCTGGGTGCTGCTGACCGCCGGCATCGCGGTGGGATCGAGCTGGGCCTATTACGAGCTGGGCTGGGGCGGCTGGTGGTTCTGGGATCCGGTCGAGAACGCCTCGTTCATGCCGTGGCTGCTGGGCACCGCGCTGATCCACTCGCTGGCCGTGACGGAAAAGCGCGGCGCGTTCCGCGGCTGGACCGTGCTGCTGGCGATCGGCACCTTCTCGCTATCGCTGCTGGGCACGTTCCTGGTGCGATCCGGCGTCGTCACCTCGGTGCACGCCTTCGCCACCGACCCGGCGCGCGGCCTGTTCATCCTGTGCCTGCTGGTGACGGTGGTGGGCGCATCGCTGCTGCTATACGCCTGGCGCGCCCCGCGGCTGCAGGGCGGCGGCCACTTCCAATTGGTATCGCGCGACGCCGCCTTGCTGGCCAACAACGCGCTGCTTTCCGTGGCCTGCGCGGCGGTGCTGCTCGGCACCCTCTACCCGCTGTTGCTCGACGCCCTGGGCCTGGGCAAGATTTCGGTGGGACCGCCCTACTTCGACACCACCTTCGTGCCGTTGATGACGCCGGTGCTCGTGCTGCTGGTGCCCGGCGCCGTGGCGCGCTGGAAGGCCGACACCTGGCAACGGCTGGCGCGCCGCCTGGGGCCGGCCGCGCTCGCCAGCGCGCTGCTGGGCTCGGCGCTGGGCTACGGGCTCGGGCACCTCACCTGGCGCACCTGCCTGGGCCTGGCGCTGGCGGCCTGGATCGCGCTGGGCAGCCTGCAATTGCTGGCGGAGCGCCTGCACGGCGGCGGGCGGGCCGACATCGCCACCCGCCTGCGCGGCATCCCCGGGAGCTGGTGGGGCATGTGGCTGGCCCATCTCGGACTGGGCGTGTTCATCATCGGCGTCACCATGGTCAACAGCTTCCAGTCCCAACTGGACGTGCGCATGCTGCCGGGCCAGACCGCCCATCTGGCCGGGTACACCTTCACCTTCGGCGGCGTCGAGCAGGTCGCCGGCCCCAACTGGATCGCCGCGCGCGCCACCCTCGATGTCGCGCGCGGCGGCAGGCATGTCGCCACGCTGCGGCCGGAGACCCGCCACTACGTGACGCAAGCGATGCCGATGACGCAATCGGCCATCGACGTCGGCCCCTTGCGCGATCTCTACACCGCGCTGGGCGAAAGCCTGCCCGACGGCGGCTGGATCGTGAACCTGTTCCACAAGCCGTTCATCAGCTGGATCTGGGCCGGCTGCGCGCTGATGATCCTGGGCGGCCTGGCCGCCGCCGCTGACCGCCGCTACCGCAAGCCGGCATCGCGGCGCGGCGCCTCGCCCCCGGGCCATGCCCGGCCCCCGCAAAGCGAACTGCCATGAAACTGCGATCCCTTGTGCCCCTGCTGTTGTTTCTCGGGCTGGCGGCCATGCTGGCCGTCGGCCTGGGTCTGGACCCGCGCGAACTGCCCTCGCCCCTGGTTCGCCGGCCCGCGCCGCCTTTCACGCTGGCGCGGCTGGACGCGCCAGGAAGTCAGTTCGGGCCGGACGACATGCGCGGCCAGGTCTGGCTGCTCAATGTCTGGGCCAGTTGGTGCGTCGCCTGCCGCGTCGAACACCCCGCGCTGCTGCGCGCCGCCCGCGAAGGCAGCATCGCCATCGTCGGCCTGGACTACAAGGACGAAGACAGCGCGGCGCGCGAATGGCTGGCGCGCCTGGGCAACCCCTACATCGCCACGGTGCTCGACCCGCGCGGCAAACTCGGCATCGACTATGGCGTGTACGGCGTGCCCGAGACCTTTCTCATCGACGCCCAGGGCGTCATCCGCTACAAGCACGTCGGGCCGGTCACGCAGGACGTGCTCGACAACATCCTGATCCCCCGGGCGCGGGAGGCGCTGAATGAACCCTGACATCCGCCGCCAGCCTCGCCCCCCGCTGGGGCGCGCCGCCCTGGCCAGCGGTTTGCATGCCGCCTGCCGCGGCCTCGCGCTGGCGCTGCTCATCGCGGCCCGGGCCGTGGCTGGCGAGGCGCCCGCCGCCGCGTCCGACCCCGCCCTGGAAGCCCATGTCCTGGCCTTCACGCGCGACCTGCGCTGCCTGGTGTGCCAGAACGAATCCCTGGCGGACTCGCGCGCGCCGCTGGCGCGCGACCTGCGCGACGAAGTGCGCCGCCTGTTCCGCTCGGGCCAGGACGAGGTCCAGGTGCGCCAGTTCCTGGTGTCGCGCTATGGCGACTACGTGCTCTATCGCCCCCCGCTGAAAGCCCGCACCGCGCTGCTGTGGATCGGGCCCGGCGTGCTGCTTGCCGGCGCCCTGGGCGGCCTGCTGTGGCGCTTGCGGCGCCATGCCCGCGCGCCGGAGCCGCCCTTGCCGGCGCCGCAAGCGCAGGCGGCCCGGGCCCTGCTGGCCGAGCCCCCGCAAGACGCCGCGCCGTTCGTCGCCGGCGGGGAGCGCGCTCCATGACCCTGTTCTGGCTCCTCGCGGCCGGCATGGTCGCCGTCGCCCTGCTGTTCGTGCTGCCGCCCCTGTTGGCGCCGCAGGCCGCCGGCCGCCGCGGCGGCTCGCCCCAGGCGCAGGCATCCCTGGCGGTGCTGCGCGAACAACTGGCGCAATTGCAGGCCGATCATGCCAGCGGGCGCATCACCCCGGACCACTATGCCCAGGCGCGCACCGAGATCGAACGGCGCGCCCTGCGAGAAGGCTGCGCGGCGCCGGACCGCCTCGATACCCGATCCGCGCCCCGCTGGGCCCTGGCGGTGGCCTTGGGGCTGGGCGCGATCAGCGTCGGCCTGTACGCCGCGCTCGGCAACCCGGCGGCCCTGGCGCCGGCAGACGCCGACCCGCACGCGTCGCCCTCCGCCAGCGCCGGCCATGACCCCGACGATCCCATGGCCGAACGGCTGGCCGGCCTGATCCAGCACCTGCAGGCCCACCCGGACGACACCGAGGGCTGGACGACATTGGCCCACACCTACGCCACGCTGGGGGATTTCGCTGGCGGCGCGGCAACCTGGGCGCGCATGGGCGCCCAGGCGCCGCAGGATCCCGGCGTGCTGGCGGACTGGGCCGACCTCCTGGCCACCGCGGCGGACGGAGACTTTTCGGGCGAACCCGACCGCCTGATCGGCCGGCTGCTGGCGCTTGCGCCCGACGACGTGAAAGGCCTGGCCCTGGCCGGCACCAGCGCGTTTTTCCGAGGCGACTTCCACGGCGCCATCGACGCCTGGGAACGCCTGCTGCCGCTGGTCGACCCGGATGGTCCGGTCCACGAGCAGGTCGAGGCCAGCCTGGCGCAGGCCCGCCGGGCGGCCGAAGGTGCGGCGGCTGATGGTGGGGCGGCCGAGGGTGCGGCGACCGATGGTGGAGCGGCTGATCGTACAGCGGCTGATCGCGCGGCGGCCGGTGCGGAAGGCCCCGCCTTCCCGCCGGGGGTTCGCGCCAGTGGCGGCCGCGGCCGGCAGGATTGACCGTCCGCATTCCTCACGGCCAATCCACGCCCCCCCCTGTTCCCGTTGCCCTTTCGGCGCGAGATCTCCAGCCGTGCGTCGCTGCCCGGGCGACGCCAGCGCCCCGGCGCAGGATCAGGCAGGCACCGTCAACGCCTCGCGCCAGGCGGCCAGCTTCTTCTCGAACGGCGCGGCCGCGTGGGCCGGGCTGGTGGATGGCAGGTCGACGTACTCCAGCGGCCGCGCCGGCAGGCGCGGCAACACATGGCGGCGGTACAGGCTGGCCGCCTTGGCGCCGTTGAAGCAGACCCGCAGCAGGCGCGGATGCGCCTGCAGGAACGCCGCGAAGTCGTTGGGCACCAGGGTATCGCCGCGGATGTCCGCATCCAGGCTGCCCGGCCGTTCGCAGGCCTGCAGCACGTCCCAGAGCGCGACGCCGGCGGAGCGCAGCGCTTGCAGGCGCTGCGGGTAGTCGGCGGCGGGATCGAACCCGAGCACCTGGCCCGCGATGGGCCAGAAAGCGTTGCGCGGATGGGCGTAATAACGCGCCTGCCGCAGCGAGGCGACGCCGGGCATGGAGCCCAGCACCAGGATGCGAGCGTCGGCGGCGGCAACCGGGGCGAAGCCCTGGACGTGGGCATATCGGTCGGCCACGGTGGTGTCGGCGGTTCGTTGCATGGCGCAAGAATACCCGGGTTTGCGGGCCTTCCGCCGCGGCCCGCGCCGGCCACCGGAACGGGCCCGGGCCCGGAATCCTGCCGGCTCCGCTCGTGCCTCACTGGCAACACCTGCCCGGGTCTGGCGCTATCAGCGTCCTATTCCTGGAACAGTGCTTATCAATGGCGGGGACTACCGAAAGCGGTGCTCCGCCCTTATCTTGATGGGTATGACGAACGGCCCCGCAGGGGCCGCGCAACAGGAATGACGATCATGAAGAAGATTCTGGGTGTGCATGCCAGCCCGCGTCCCCACTGGGTGGGCGATGGCTTTCCGGTGCGCTCGATGTTCTCGTACAACGACAAGGGCAAGAACGTCAGCCCGTTCCTGCTCCTGGACTACGCCGGCCCGGCGCAATTCGCGCCGGCCACGCAACCGCGCGGCGTCGGCCAGCATCCGCACCGCGGCTTCGAAACCGTGACCATCGTCTACAGCGGCGAGGTCGAGCACCGCGACTCCACCGGCAACGGCGGCGTCATCGGGCCCGGCGACGTGCAGTGGATGACGGCCGCCTCGGGCATCCTGCATGAAGAGTTCCACTCCCCCGCGTTCACCCGCCAGGGCGGCGAGCTGGAGATGGTGCAGCTGTGGGTCAACCTGCCGGCCAAGGACAAGAAGGCCCCGGCCGGCTACCAGAGCCTGCTGAATGCGGAGATCCCGGTGGTGTCGCTGCCCGGCGATGCCGGCACGCTGCGCGTGATCGCCGGCAGCTACGGCGGCCAGACCGGGCCGGCGCGCACCTTCACGCCGATCGACGTGTGGGACGTGCGCCTGGCCGCCGGCAAGACCGCGACCTTCGCGATCCCGGCGGGCCGCAACAGCATGCTGGTGATGCTGCGCGGCACGGTGCTGGTCAACGGCGAAGCCGTGGCGCGCGACGCGCAACTGACGCTGTTCTCGCAGGATGGTGAAGCGATCACGGTCGAGGCCAACAACGACGCCGTGTTCCTGGTGTTGAGCGGCGAGCCGATCGACGAGCCGGTGGTGGGATATGGGCCGTTTGTGATGAACTCCCAGGCGGAGATCGTCGAGGCGATCCAGGATTTCAATGCCGGGAAGTATGGGCAGATGCATTGAAGGGGGGACCGGCGATAGCTGGTCGGTCCTGCTGGATAAGGCCGCATTTCCTGGGTTGGGGAACGCGGCTTTTTCTTGGGCTTCGAGCCGTGACGCGGCGCCAGGGCCGCACGAGGCCCGAAGCGCATCGCTGACGCGCCAGCGCGCCCCGGCCGGAGCGTCTCATGGCGCGTCCCTCATCGCCGCCAAAGTAATGCAATTTTTGCGAGGAACGTGACAGAATATCGGGCACCCGTGCCCCGGCTGTACCGCTGAACCCCGTATTGATCAGGTCCTGAAATGCCCGTTACCGGCGATCCGTACCCAACCCGACCTCCTGGCGATGGCTTGGGCGGAGTCCATTCCGGGCCCCACGTTTGCCTGGACCGGCTGGCGCGCCTGGCACGGCGACTGCTCGATGTCGACACCGTGGTCGTTGCCTGCACCGACGCCGCAGGCGCATTCCAGGCGGTCGCTGGCGCGCCCCCCGCGCCCTCTCAGCCATGGTCCATGGAATCGACCATACGCGCCGCCGACGGACACCTGCTGGGGCGCCTGCGTCTGTTGCACGGACAGAGACGCGATTTCACGGATGAAGACAGCCAGACCCTGCAGGACCTTGCGGATCTCGCGGCGGCCCTCATCGCCCCCCATCCCGCGCCATCGCGCGAACGCGCCGACGAAGACACCTGGCGGGAAGAAGCCAGGAAGTTGTCGCTGGCCATCGCCGGTAGCGGCACGGGGGTCTGGGACCGCAACGTGGTGACCGGCGAGATCACCTATTCGCCCGGCTGGAAGGCCTTGCTGGGCTATTCCGAGTCCGAACTCACGACCCGCATCGAAGACGCCTACACCCGCTTGCACCCGGACGATCTGGACTTCGTGCGCGCCGCCATGCAGGACCATTTCGACGGCAAGACCGAAAGCTACGAAGTGGAGCACCGCATCCGCTGCAAGGATGGCAGCTACAAATGGATCTGTAGCCGGGGCAAGGTGGTCAGCCGGGACGCCTCCGGCAAGGCGCTGCGGATGATGGGCACCACCACCGACATCAGCGCGGTCCGCACCCTGGCGGAACGCCTCAAGATCACGGCGGACCTGGTCGTCAACCTCACCGATGCCGTGCCCGGCCTGGTCTTTCAGTGCCACGCCGTGCCCGGAAGCGGCGCGCGGTTCTCGTATGTCAGCGCCGGCATCCGCGACATGTTCGAACTCACCGCCGAAGAGGTCTGCGCCAGCGCCACCGCCATCGAACGGCGCATCCACCCCGAGGACCTGCCCGCCTATCGCGCGTCGCTGCAGCAGGCGGCGGCCGCGCTGACGCGCTGGCACCTGGAGTTCCGCGTCTGCCTGCCGCGGCAGGGAGTGCGATGGCGGCAAGGCGACGCCAGCCCGGGCCGCGAGGGAGACAACGGCGTAGTCTGGCACGGCTTCGTCACGGACATCACCGACCGCAAGCGCGCTGAACTGGAACTGCGCGAACTCGCCGCCACCGACGCGCTGACCAGCCTGCCGAATCGTCGCCATTTCATGTCGCGCATCGCCGCGGAGCTTACGCGCATCAAGAGCGACGGCGGCCACGGTTCGGCCGTGCTGATGTGCGACCTGGACCATTTCAAGCACATCAACGACACCTGGGGCCACGCCATCGGCGACGGCGTGCTGCAGCACTTCGCCCGCATGCTGCGCGCGCAGTTGCGCGAGATCGACCTGGTGGGCCGCATCGGCGGCGAGGAATTCGCCGTGGTGCTGCCCGACACCAACATCGAAAGCGCGCACCTGTTCGCCCGCGACATGCAGCGCCGCATCGCGGATACGCCCTATCTGACGGGCGGACAGCGCATCCCGCTGACGGTCAGCATCGGTATTTCCGCGCTGCATACGCGCGACGAAGACGCGGAACTGGCGCTCAGCCGCAGCGACCGCGCGCTCTATTACGCCAAGCGACGCGGGCGGAATCGGATCGAATCGGTGTCCTTGAGATAGCGCGGGCCCGACGCCTGGGCCCGCAGCATGATGGCCATGCCGCGCGCAAGCGCGGCAAGACCGGCCTGCGAACCGCTGCGGCGGTTGATGAAGGCGAGATCGAGGGAGCCCAAGTCATGTAAGGTGAGCGCACTTGTCTTGACCTGGAGAAACAATGCCAAACAGGTATGGAAAACTCGCTTCGTGGATTTATCACCTGGATAAGCCCATTGGCCGTTCGTTCGGCGACTTGGAATATTATCGGCAGCGCCTGGCCGAGTGTGACGGCCCCATCCTGGAACCTGCCGTCGGCAATGGCCGGATCTTCATCCCCATGCTTGAGATGGGGCTGGACATCGAAGGGTTCGACGCCTCGCACGAGATGCTTGAATATTGCCGGCAGGAATGCCGCGGCCGGGGTCTGGTCCCTGCGCTGACATGTCAGACATTCGAACAATTCAGCTACGACCGACGCTTCGCCTGCATCGTCATGCCGGCGGGATCGCTTCAGTTGATTACCGAGACCGCCTCGGCCATGGCCGTGCTCAAGCGGTTTTGGGATCATCTGCTGCCCGGTGGAAGGCTGATCGTGGACATCGACACCATCGAGAACGTCATTGGACAGGCGAACGCCGTGCGCAGTTGGGCGGTGGGAGACAGCGATCTGCTGACGATGACAGCCCATCGCGCCGAAATTGATTACGTCAAGCAAACGACCCTTTCCCATCTGCGCTACGAGCACTGGCGGCAGGGAACGTTGCTGTCGGCAGAACTCGACCTGTTCCACCTACGCTGGTGGGGGGTAGAGGAATTGGCGTTCGCATTGCGCGAAGCGGGTTTCGTGGACGTGGTAGTGTCGGGCGATTACCAACATGGACACCCACCCCGCAACGGCGCCCGGATCGTCAGCTTCGAGGCAAGTCGGCCGCCTGGTTGATTGGCCGGAGCGCTAGCTGGCGCGCACGCGCAGGGGCCGCGCCACATCCGCGTGCGTCA
Organism: Achromobacter sp. 46006; assembly: GCF_059761975.1. Classification (NCBI taxonomy): domain Bacteria; kingdom Pseudomonadati; phylum Pseudomonadota; class Betaproteobacteria; order Burkholderiales; family Alcaligenaceae; genus Achromobacter; species Achromobacter sp. 46006. Next base: position 23,783 of record NZ_JCBANN010000025.1, on the reverse strand, counting down.
GCGCGCCCCCTTGTGATCCTTCTGGCCGACGTTCTTGTGCCGGCCCATCACCTCGGCCTGCTCGGCCTTCTCCTTTTTGCGCGCCTCGCTGGCTTTCTGGTCGGCGGCGGCCTTGTCCTGCCGGGGCGCCGGCCCCTTGGGTGAATGTTCCATCTGAGTCTCCGGAAAGGTGGGCAGTGGCGCGGCGATGCGGCATCCCTGCCCGCAACCGACGCCGCTCTCTGCCATCTTGCATCGCCGCGGCCGCCGGGAATTGACCAAGGTCAAGATCCGCCTCTGCCGCGCCCGCCGGCCCAGGGAAGCCATTCTTTGACAAACGTCAAACCCTGTATCGCCTGCCAGGTTAAACAGGACGTTCGGCATGTCAGAGAGATCACCATGACCACCACGATGAAAGCCACTGTGTTCGTCGCGCCAGGCCGGCTCGAAATACGGGAAAAGCCCATTCCCCAAGTGGGCCCGAACGACGCCTTGATGCGGATCACCACCACCACCATCTGCGGCACCGACGTCCACATTCTCAAGGGCGAGTATCCGGTGGCGTCCGGCCTGACCATCGGCCATGAACCGGTGGGCGTGATCGAGAAACTCGGCAGCGCGGTGCGCGGCTATGCCGAGGGTCAACGCGTCATCGCCGGGGCCATCTGCCCCAATTTCAACTCCTATGCCGCGCAGGACGGCGCGCCGTCGCAGGACGGCAGCTATCTGCACGGTTCCGGCCTTTGCGGTTGCCATGACCACCAGGCGACCGCGGGCTGGCGCTTCGGCAACAAGATCGACGGCGCGCAGGCGGAATACCTGCTGGTGCCCGACGCGCAAGCCAACCTGGCGCCCATTCCCGACGGCTTATCCGACGAGCAGGTGCTGATGTGCCCCGACATCATGTCCACGGGCTTCAAGGGGGCCGAGAACGCCAACATCCGCATCGGCGATACCGTCGCCATCTTCGCCCAGGGGCCGATCGGCCTGTGCGCCACCGCCGGCGCGCGCCTGTTGGGCGCCACCACCATCATCGGCGTGGACGCCAATCCCCACCGCCTGGAAATGGCGAGCCGCTGGGGCGCGGACGTCCTGCTCAATCCCAACGACTGCGACGTGGTGGCCGAGATCATGCGCCTGACCCGGGGCCGCGGCGTGGATGCCGCCATCGAAGCCCTGGGCCGGCAGAGCACCTTTGAATCCGCGCTGCGCGTCCTCAAGCCGGGCGGCACGCTGTCGAGCCTGGGTGTCTATTCGACCGACCTGACGATCCCGCTGGCGGCGTTCGCGGCCGGGCTCGGGGATCACCGCATCAACACGGCGCTTTGCCCTGGCGGCAAGGAACGCATGCGCCGTCTGATGAACGTGCTTGAATCGGGACGCCTGGACCTGACGCGGATGGTCACGCATCGCTTCGGCCTGGACCAGATCGTCCAGGCCTACGACCTGTTCGCCAACCAGCGCGACAACGTACTCAAAGTAGCCATCAGGCCGACCTGAGCAGCGCCCCTGAAAATGGAAACCGGCAAGATCAAGTGGTACAGCCCCACCAAAGGAATAGGCGCGATCGCGCCCGATGCCGGCGGACAGGACGTTTTCCTTCACAGCAGCCACGCCGCCGACATCCCGCCGTGGGCACTCAAGCGCCTGGAGCGCGTGGCCTACGAACGCCGCGACGCGCGGATGGGGCCGTTCGCCATCAAGGTCTGCGTGCTCGCCACGCCTTCCCTCCCCCCCGACGGCGCGCGAGGCGCGCCAATCCCGGAGCCAGACTCATGCAAACACATCCCACACGCCCCATCGCCGTGATCGCCGTTGCCCCGGATGGCAGGACTTACCGGATCGAGCAGCGCAGGCAGCTCGCCGACGACGACGACGCGCCCGGCGCGTTCCTGTACTGCTGCCTGCCGGAAGGACAAATCGTGGACCATATCGCGTATGGAACGTATCAACTGCCGGACGGCACCATCGTAAGGACCCGCAGGCCGCGCATGGCCTGACGCGGCGCGGCTAGCGGCCGCGTTGCAGCAGGCCCGGGTCCACTTCCCGCAGATCGACGATACCCAGCAGGCCCATGTCGCGCCTGACTTCTTCGGCGATCAGCGCGATGGCATGGGCCACGCCGCGCTGGCCCGCCACCGTGGCCGCGTAGTTGAACGGCCGGCCGACGAACACGCAGCGCGCGCCCAGCGCCAGCGCCTTCAGCACGTCCGTGCCGCGCCGCACGCCGCTGTCGAGCATCACTTCCATGGCGCCCGCGGCGTCCACGATCGCGGGCAGGGCCTGCAGGGGCGCCAGGCTGCCGTCCAGTTGCCGGCCGCCATGGTTGGACACGATGACCGCGTCCATGCCGTGCGCGCGCGCACTGCGCGCGTCGTCCGGGTGCAGGATGCCCTTCAACACCATCCTGCCCTTCCATGTCCTGCGTATGGCGGCGACATGCTGCCAGTTCAGGTGGCCGCGATCGGAAAAGTCGCGCAGCACATGCCTGGACAGAATCGGCGCGCCGCGCGTGGCATAGTTGTTTTCAAAGTGCGGCATGCCGTGGCGGGCCAGCGTGCGCAGCAGGGTCCCGATCAACCAGCGGGGATGGGTGAGGCCCTGCCAGGCCAGGCCGGCGCTGGGTCGCAGCGGGGTGGAAAAGCCCGCCCTCACGTTGTTTTCACGGTTGGCCGCGACCGGCGTGTCGACCGTCAGCACCAGCGTGTCCACCCCGGCGGCGGCGACACGATCGATCAGTGCGGCGATCTGGGCGCTATCGCCGGGCAGGTAGGCCTGGAACCAGGTTCCGGGCGCCGCCTCCATCACGGTTTCCAGGCGGATCAACGAAGAGCCGCTCATGATGCAAGGCACGCCCGCCTCGGCCGCCGCGCGGGCGAGCACAATATCCCCGCGATAGCTGGTCAGCGCGGAAATGCCCATGGGCGCCACGCCGACGGGCGTCGCGTAGTCGCGCCCCAGCACGGTGCAGCGCGTGCTGCGGCGGGACACGTCCACCAGCACCTTCGGGCGGAAACCGTACTCGCCGAAAGCCTGCCGGTTGCTCCGCTCGGATTGCCCGTCTTCCACCGCGCCCGAGACATAGGCATACAGCGGCTTGGGCAGAATGCGCCGGGCGGCGTCTTCGAAGTCGTGCAGGCTGAGCATGCGGCGCAGCGGGTCTGGCATGGCGGGAATTCCTGGCGGCGCGCGGCGGATGATCCGCCGCGCAAAGGGCATCGGCAACGGCGAAAGACTATAGGCCGGCCCGAGGTTTGAATAAAGTGACTTTATCGAATCGCTTCATTACACTTTTCTTCACCCTCACCCGCTCTCTTTCGCCAAGCCCGACACAACGCCATGACACTCAAGCAACTCGAGGCCTTTTACTGGGCCGCCACCTGCAAGAACTTTGCCATTGCCGCGAATCGCCTGAATATTTCGGTGTCGTCGTTGTCCAAGCGGATCGGCGAGCTGGAATCCTCGATCGGCGCCGAGTTGTTCAGCCGCAGCGCCCGAAGCGCGACCTTGACCGCGCTGGGGGAACAACTGGTGCCCCATGCCAAGGACCTGCTGCGCAATGCCGACCAGTTCATGCAGCAGGCCAGCAACAACCTCAGCTACTCGGGCCGTTGCCGCTTCGGCGCCGGCGAGCTGACCTCCATGACGTGGATGGCCGGGCTGATCGAAGTGATTCAACGGGCTCACCCCAACCTGCTGGTCGAGCCCTTCGTGGGCGTGGGCGAGCTGGTCGAGCGCGGGCTGGAGGAAGGCGAGCTCGATTTCGCCGTGATCGCGGGCCCGTCATCCCGCCCCGCGCTCGCCTCGCGGGTGATCGGCAGCGCCGATTTCGAATGGGTGGTTTCGGCTCGGGCCGTGCCGGACGCGGCCGCGCTCGAACCGGCCGACCTGCCTGGCCTGACGCTTATCACCCTGCCGCAAAGCTCGGGCGCGATCCGCATTCTCGACGACTGGCTGACCGAGCAGCGCGTGTCGCCGGGCCGCAATCAATGCTGCAATAGCTGGCCGGGCATCGCCGCCATGCTGCGGCAAGGGTTGGGGCTGGGCTTCCTGCCCGCCGCCTGGGCCCGTGTCCTGATCCAGCGCGGCGACCTGCGGCCGCTGTCACGCTTTCCGGCATTGCGCCCCCTGCCCTATACCTTCCAATGGCGCCGCGACGACACGCGGCCCATGCTGGAAAGCCTGCGCCTGCATGCGCAGGCCTGCCTGGACTTCCACGCGCCCGCCAGGATGATCTGATCGCTGTCCAGCCGCCCGCCATGCGCGACACTTTCCAAAAAGTGTTGTTTTCAACATCAAATTATTCGCTTTAAACCGCCATGAGCCCGGCGTAGAGTCCCCCCGGACATTCATCCAAGGAGACAAAGCGCCATGTCGGAGCACGGATTCACCCTGCAGGAATGCCCTGCCGGCCCCAGCCGCGAAACGCTCGCGGCCTATCAAGCGCTGGCCGTGGCCAACATCAGCGACGCGATGAGCCGCGCGACCGGCACCTCGGCCCTGCGTCCTATGCATCGCTCGCGCCGCATCCTGGGCCGCGCCTACACCGTGCGCACGCGGCCGGGCGACAACCTGATGGTGCACAAGGCGATCGACGCCGCCGAGCCGGGCGACGTAATCGTGGTCGATGCCGGCGGCGACATGAACAACGCCATCATCGGCGAGATCATGGTGGGCTGGGCCGCCCGGCGCGGGCTGGCCGGCTTCGTGATCGACGGCGCCATCCGCGACAGCGAAACGATCGGCGCGGGCGAATTCCCGGTCTATGCGCGCGGTGTCGCGCATCGCGGCCCGTACAAGGACGGTCCCGGCGCGATCAACGTGCCGGTGTCGATCGACGGCATGGTGGTCATGCCCGGCGACCTGCTGGTGGGCGATGCCGACGGGCTTCTGGCCATCCGCCCCGACGAGGCGCCCGCCATCGCGGAGCGGGTGCGCGCGATCGCCGCCGCGGAAGCGCGCGTGCTGGAAGACATCGCGAGCGGCACGCTGGAGCGCGCCTGGGTCGACGCGACGCTCAAGGCGCGAGGCGTGCTGTGAGCGCGGCGCCCCATCCCAAGACCGCCCGGCTCTGCCGACTGGATCTCTGGCTCAATCCGGTGTTCGACGAGATCATCGGCGCCGCGCCCGGCATCTCGCTATCGGTGCTGCGGGCAAGGGGCGACGATGCCCGCACGCTGGCCGGCCTGAAATCGGCCCATGCGTATCACGTTTCCGCGGCCAAGGACGAGCTGCCGCGGCAATGGTTCGTCAATGCCGACCTGATCGCGCAATGCCCGGACCTGGTGTGTGTCTCGTCCGGCGGCGCCGGCTACGACACGATCGACGTGGCGGCCTGCACCGCGGCGGGCATCGCCGTGGTCAATCAGGCTGGCGGCAACGCGGAGTCCGTGGCCGAGCACACCTATGCGTTGCTGCTCGCCGTGCAGCGTCGCGTGGCGGAATCGCACCAACGCCTGCGCCACGACACCGGCTTCACGCGCGAGGACCTCATGGGCCATGAAATCCATGGCCTCGTCCTCGGCCTGGTCGGCATCGGCAAGATCGGCACCAGCGTCGCCCGCATTGCGCGCGGCTTCGGCCTGCGCGTGATCGCCCACGATCCGCTGCTGTCCGCCGACGCCATCCGCGACCGCGGCGCCGAGCCGGTGTCGCTGGACGAATTGCTGGCGCAGTCCGACGTGGTGTCGCTGCATTGCCCGTTGGACGCCACCACGCGCGGCCTGTTCGGCGCAAAGGCCTTCGCGGCCATGAAACGCGATGCGGTGTTCATCTCGACCGCGCGCGGCGGCATCCATGACGAAACGGCGCTGCACGACGCGCTGCGCGCCGGGCATCTGCGCGGCGCGGGGCTGGACGTCTGGGAACAGGAGCCGCCCGACCGTGGTGCCCCGCTGCTGGGCCTGTCCAACGTGGTTGCCACCTTCCATACCGCCGGCGTGACCCACGAAGCCCGGCGCAACGTCGCCCGATCATCGGCCACGCAGCTCGTTGCGATGCTGCGCGGCGAACGCCCACCGCAACTCGTCAATCCGGAGGTCTGGCCGCTGGCGGCCGAACGCATCGCAAACCTGGCATAACAACACGGCATGGATGCCCGCCCGAGCCCACAAGCCAGGCGCAGGCCTCCGCCAAAACCCAAAGGAGACAACTCATGCAAAAACACAATAAACGCCGGACGCTGCGCGCGCTGGCCATCCTGCTCGCGGGTACCGCCCTGTTCACCGGAGGCGCACAAGCCGCCGGCTATCCCGAGCGCCCGATCAATCTTATCGTGTCCTACGGGCCGGGCGGCGGCACCGACCTGGTGGCCCGCATGATGGCGCCCTTCCTGCAGAAACACCTGGGCGGCGACGCCCGCATCGTCGTGCTGAACCGTCCCGGCGCGGGTGGCGCAATTGGTTTCGCGGAGCTGGCGCGCGCCCAGCCCGACGGCTACACCATCGGTTTCATCAACACGCCGAACCTGCTGACGATTCCCATTGAACGCAAGACCAGCTTCACCTGGCGCAGCTTCGATCTGCTGGGCAACCTGATCGACGACCCCGGCGCGTTTTCCGTGCTGAACGACAACCCGATCAAGACCCTGGCCGACCTGTCCGCCTATGCCAAGAAGAACCCGGGCAAGGTCACCGTGGGCACCACCGGCACGGGCTCTGATGACCACCTGGCCATGCTTCGCTTCGAACGCGTGTCTGGCAGCAAACTCAGCCATATTCCCTACAAGGGCGCGGGAGAAGTGCGAGGCGCGCTGGCGAGCGGCGAGATCACGATCGGCGCCATCAACGTGGGCGAAGCGCTGCAATACCAGAAAGGCGGCACCCCATTGCGCATGCTGGGACAGATGGGCAACACGCGTTCGGCCGCGCTGCCGGACGTGCCCACCTTCAAGGAACAGGGCTTCGATTTCGAGCTGGCGTCGCTGCGAGGATTGGCCGCGCCCAAAGGCCTGCCCGACGATGTGCGCGCCAGGCTCGTCTCCGCGGTGAAGCGCACGGTGGACGATCCGGAATTCCAGGCCAAGGCCAAGGACATGTTCGCCCCGCTGCGCTATCTGCCGCCGCCGGAGTACGCCAAGGAACTGGCGGCCGGCGAAGCGGAATTCCAGGCGCTCTGGAAGGAAGCGCCGTGGCTGGATAAGTAGGCGGTTCGAGGACGCGCGCGGGCTGGTTCCGGCGCCAGCCCGCCGGCAGACCGAGTCGGTGTCCAACTGCCTCAAGCGTTGACGGGCGACCGGCCCCGGACGTTTTCCCGCACGCCCTGGACAGCCAGCGCAAGAAACGGATAGCCCCATGCCCGCCGGGACGGGTTTTCCAGCAGTCCCGCCGCGGGCGTGGCGTTTTACTATGAGGACCATCATAAAGGCGCGCCGCGGACGTGGCCGCCAGGGGAACCGGCGGCCGCTGCCCGCCGGACATCAGGACCTGAGCAAGGAATCCCGGCCATGCTGAACACGATGCAGTCCGATGCCGAGACATCATGGCAAGCCGCCGAACCGCGCGCGCCCGGCGGGGCAATGGCTGGCGCCCCGGGGTGGCGCATCGACACCATCCTGGCGACACCCGCGCAGCAATTGTTCGCCTCGGGCGACCTGGACGAGGCGCGCGCCATGGTGGGCCGGGTGATGCGGCCGCACCACCTGGGCGTGGTCGGGTCGACGCAGCGCTTGAACGCGCGCATGCATCACCAGCCGCTGGGCGAGGTGTCGCTGAACCGGCTGCGCTACGGGGCGCATGTCGAGATCCGGCCGGGACCGCTGGAGGACTTCTTCCTGGTGCAGATGCCGCTGTCGGGCACCGCGCTGATCGAGAGCGGGCCGCAGCGGGTGGATTCGACGCCGGACGTGGCGTCGGTGGTCAGCCCGGATGACGACCTGGCGATGCATTGGACCGGCGACAACGACCAGTTCATGTTGCGCGTGGGCCGCTCGCTGCTGGAGCGCACGCTGGTGGGCCACCTGGGCTGTACGCTGGACCGGCCGCTGCGCTTCCAGTTGGGGTTCCGCTGGCGCGAGTGCCCGGCCTGGCGCTGCCTGATGGCGTATCTGCTGGACTGTTCCTCGCAGCACGCCGACCTGGCCCAGCACAAGCTGATCGTGCACCAGATGGAGCAACTGGTGGCGGCGACGCTGCTGTCCACCCTGCCCCACAACTACAGCGCCACGCCGGCGGGCCGCCGCGGCGCGGTGCTGCCGCGCCACGTGCGCTGCGTGCAGGATTACCTGCAGGCGCATGCGCACGAGCCGGTCAGCGCCGAGCAACTGGCGCGCATCGCCGGGGTCAGCGTGCGCAGCCTGTACGCCGGCTTCAAGGAATTCCTGGGGATCAGCCCCATGCACTATCTGCGCGACCTGCGCATGGAGCGGGCGCGCGCCGAGCTGCTGTCGGGCGAATGCCAGAACGTCGCGGGGGTGGCGCTGCGCTGGGGGTTCGCGCACCTGGGGCGTTTCAGCGCCAGCTACAAGGCGCGCTACGGCGAAAGCCCCAGCCAGAGCGTGCGCCGGCACGGCTGAGGCGGCAACGCCGACGCGCCGCGCCTGGCTTTCCAGCTACCGCGCGATGGCCCGGCGCAAACGATCAGCCGCTCGCGCTGAATGCGTTCAGCGCGGCTTCCAGGTCAGCCCGTCGGTCGAGCGGTACTCCGGGGTGCCGGTGCAGCAGCCGCCGGCGCCGAACGCCTGGCGGCCGATGAAGGCCTGTACGAAGCCCTTGCCCGCCGTCAGTTCCTGGCGCACGCAGCGCGTGGGCAACAGGGAAAAATCACCTTCCAGCACCAGCGTCCAGGCAACATTGCCGCCTTCCGCCGGGTCCACCTTGTAGACCTTGCATTCGTGCATGAGCAGGTGGACAGGCTTGCCCGCCAAGGCGCCCTTGAACTGGAGTTCGGGTGGCGTTTCCTGGGTGGCCAGGGTTTGCGCCGTGAGCCTGGACCCGGCGGGCGGCGGCGGCAGCGACGAGTCGCAACCAGCCAGCACCACCGCCGCGCACAGGGCGAGAAGAGCCAGGCGGGCGGGGCGTGTCATGGAGCCGCCGCGTCAGGCCACGTTGGCGTAGCGTTGTTCCAGATAGGCGATGATGTCGCTGGACTCGTACATCCAGCGCGTGCCGCCCGCTTCCTCGATGCGCAGGCACGGCACCTTGACTTTGCCGCCGCCGGCCTGCAATTCGGCGCGCGCCTGCGGATCCCGCTTGGCATCGCGCAGCGCAACGGGCACGTTCAGGCGGTGGATGGCGCGCCGCGTCTTGACGCAGAACGGGCAGGCATGGAACTGGTAGAGCGACAGCGCGGCCGCCTCGCGGTCGACGGCGGCCTGGCCCTGGGCCGAACGTTGCTGCGGGCGCGGACGCGTCAGCGCATCGCCCAGGACAATCAGTTGACCCAAACCGACACGCAAGGTTTTGACAATCATGGATGGCAACTTGAAACGAAGAGAGGCCTCGAGTCTAGCCCATTCGCGGCGGCGGGCGGGTGGCGCCCGCCTTGCCTTCGCCCCCCTTCCCCGCGGCGGACCCGCCGCCGGGCCGGCGTGCCGCGCGCTACCCCAGGGCCTGTGTCCCCTGAAGGGAACCCGGCCCGGGCCCTAGAATGGAATCGCCAGCTTGACGTACAACTGCGCGCCCTCCGGCCGGTTCTTGACCTGGAATTCCTGCTGCCACTTGGCGGTGAACAGCCAGCCGCGGTCGTTCATGTAGCGCACCGAGGGGCCGATGCCGAAGGCACGGGCGCGGCCGGCGGCGCTGTTGGGCCCCTTGTCGTCGGTGACCTGCTGGAAGGCATGCCCGCCCACGCCCAGAACCCAGCCCTTGCCCACGCCCCAACCCACCGCGTAGTCGGCGTGGATGGCCTGGCCCGAGCGGGTGTCGGTGGCGGCGTTGCGGAAGTTGAAGTCGTACATCAGCTTCAGGTCGGCGTTGAAACCGTCCGGGCTGATACGGCTGAGCGCGAACACGGGCTGGGCGGTCCAGTAGTTCTTGCCCAGGCTGGACGGGTCCTTGCGGTCGTATTCGCCGGTGGGCGCGTACATGTCCAGGCCGACCACGTAGTGCAGCGATTCGGACAGGTGATAGCCCAGCGCCACGCCCAGCGTCATGTCGCCCAGGCCGGTGCTGCGGTAACGCTGGCCGCCGGCCTTGAAGGTGACGTCCAGCAGCGGCGCGATGGCATGGAAAGCGAGTTGGCCGCCCAGCACCTGCTGCGGCGTGACCCAGATCAGGCGCGGGGCCAGCACGTTGACGTCGACCTTGAAGTCCGGCACCGGCAGGCGCTCGCCATCGTTGCCGCGCAGCTTGTCGTAGCGCGCACCGCCGCCGTAGACCAGCATGTGCACGCCGGGCGGCGGCAGCGCGCCCGACATGAAGTTCTCCAGGCCATCCGGATAGATGCCCAGGCCGCCGCCTTCGGTGGCTTGCGCCACGCCGCCAGCCAACGCCAATGCCAATGCCGCGGCGCAAGCCAGCCGGCGTGTCAGGTGTCTCTTCATGTTCCGCTCCTGCCCCCGCGGGGCGCGAGATGTTGCGCGACGAGATAACCGGAGCCGCCGCCCAGTCCGGGGCCCGGGTGGGTGGCGGCGCCGATGTGGAAAAGGTTGCGCAACGGCGTGCGGTGGCCGCGCGCCCCCTGGCTGCCGGCGAACGGGCGCAGCCAGAAGAACTGGTCGGGCGAACAGATGCCCGCGTACGGATCGCCGCCCACCAGGTTGCAGTTCAGCGCCTCCAGGTCGGCCGGCGAGTAGCTGCGGCGGCCGACGATGCGTTGCGCCAGGCCGGGCATGACCGGCTCTAGCCGCGCCTGCACCCGGTCGGCGACGGCTTCGCGCAGGGCCTGGGTCCAGCGGCCGTCGGCGGGCGTGTCGATCAGGCCGGCGGCATCGCCCTTGACGCGCACCGGCAGCTCCTGCATCTGCACCCACAGGATCCAGCCGCCGGCCGGCGCGCGCGACGCATCGACGGCGACCGGCTGGCCGATGGCCAACGTCGGCCGCGCCGGCAACAGGCCGTTGTTGGCCTCGGTGACCGAGGCGCAGACCTGCTCCATGCTCTCGGTCAGGTGCACCAGCGGCACGTGGCGCAGTTCGGGCGTGCGCCAGTCGGGCGGCGCGTCGAGCGCGAAATGGATCTGCATGCCGCCGCGGCCATGGCGGTAGCCGGCGGCGCGGCGCCGCACCGGCTCGGGCGCATCGGGCAGCAGCGCGCCGTACAACTGGCCGGGCGTGACGTTGCAGACCACGGCTTCGCTCGCGCGGTATTCACGGCCGGCCGCGATGACGCCGACGGCGCGGCGGCGACGGCCTTCGCCATGCGTCAGGATGCGCTCGACGGCGGCGCCGGTGTGCAACCGGCCGCCGTGCTGCTCGATGACCTTGGCCAGGGCGTCCACCACGCCCTGGCTGCCGCCCTTGACCACCGGCATGCCGCCGGCCACCACCGCGGCGAAGGTCAGCTTGCCGATCAGCGCCGAACAGGCGTCGTCAGGGCCCAGGCCGGTGTGCAGCACCCAGGGCGCGATCAGCGCGCGCGCCGCATCGGACCGCAGTTCGCGCTCGGACCAGCGGCGAAAGCTCTCCAGCGAATCGGCGGCGAACGCCATCAGCCCGTCCAGGCCGCGCCGGCGCCACTCGCCGAACAGCAGCTTGAGCATGCCGGCGCCATAGGGGTTCTGGCCCAGCAGGCCGAAGGTCAGCGCCGCGTCTTCGCCGAACAGGCGTTGCGCCATGGCGCCGAACGCGGCGCCGTCGCCGGGCGCCCAGGCGTCCAGGCGCCGCGCGCTGTCGGCAACGTCCTGCTTGAGCGCGATGCCGCTGCCGTCGGGCAGCGCCAGGCCGGTGGTGTAGTCGCACTGGACGAATTCCAGGCCGGCCGCCCGCAGGGCCGGCTTGAGGGCGGCGTAGGCGGGGCCGCCGACGAACAGCGGATACCAGCTCGACAGCACATCGTGACGGTAGCCGGGAAACAGTTCCTCGGTGCGGATGCAGCCGCCCAGGCGGTCGTTGCGCTCCAGCACCAGCACCGATTTGCCGCGCTGCGCAAGTAGCGCGGCGCACACCAGCGAATTCATGCCGCTGCCCACCACGATGATCTGGGCGTCGGAGGCGGAAGATAAGGACATCATAGGGTCAGCGCCGTGAAGCGCCCCGCGTGGAACACCAGCGGCGTGGCGGCCACGCTGGCCACGCGCAGCACCCGGCCGAACAACAGCAGATGGTCGCCGGCCGGGCTCTGCTGGTCGTTGGCGCAGACCAGCGTGGCCACGGCGCCGGCGATGGCGGGCACGCCCTCGGGCACCTCGTGCAGCTCGGCGCCTTCGAACTTGTCCGGCACCGCCGGATCGGCGAAACGCCGCGCCAGCGCCTCCTGGCCGCAGGCCAGCACGCTGATGGTGAAGTGGTCGCAGTCGCGGAACGCCACCAGGTTGGGCGAGCGGTTCACCAGGCTCCACAACACCAGCGGCGGATCGAGCGACAGCGAGGCGAACGAGTTGATGGTCAGCCCGACCTTGCGGCCGTCCGGACAGCGCGTGGCGACGATGGCCACGCCGGTCGGGTAGCTGCCCAGCACGCCGCGCAGGACCTTGGGGTGCAGGTCGGTGCTGCCCCAGTCCAGGGCCGCCATCACGCCGCCGCCCGGGTGGATTTGGCGGCGATGAAGGCCTCGCAGGCGGTGGCGTCGGTCCACCACGGGAAGAAGTTGGGCGGATGGTTGAAGCCGTTGGCGACGGCGCTGGCCAGCGCGGGCGCGTCGCCGGCGGCCTGCAGCAGGTGCAGCAGGTGCGGCGGCGGCGGCAGCAGCATCGAGTTGGTCCAGTCGACCACGGCGCTGGCGTAGTCCCAGAAGCGCTCGAAGGTCTGCTGCATCCACTCGGCCGTGAAGGCCTGATCGCCGCGCGCCAGGATCGCCTCCAGGTAGACGGCGCAGGCCTTGGTGGCATTGTTCGAGCCCTGACCGGTGATGGGGTCGTTGGTGACCACGGCGTCGCCCAGGCCGAATACCAGGCGGCCGGACGGCAGGGTCATGACCGGCTTGCGCACCGTGGGCGCGAAGCTGCCGGCCAGGATGCCGTTGGCGTCGGTCAACTCGACGGCCGCGCAGCGCTCGGCCTCCCAGGGAAGGAAGGTGCGCAGGATGTCCAGGCTCCTGGCCAGGTGGTCCTGCGGCGTCTTGATATCGCGCCAGCAGTCCATCGGGCCGCCCGGCACGCCTTCGAACACCATGATTTCGCAGGGGCCGGTGGCAGCGAGCGCGGGGAACACGAAGTACTCGCCGACGCCGGGGATCAGGTTGAAGGCGACCCGCGAGAACACCGGCGCCGGGCGCATGCCGTGCACGTAGGTCAAGGCCAGCGCGCGCTGCGGCTTGTCGAAGCGCGAGCGCGCGGTGTCGCGCTCGAACAGCTTGACCACGTCGCCCTTGCCGGCGGCCAGCAGCACCAGGTCGTGCGAGGCGGCCAGCAGTTCCAGTTCGGCCACGCCGCCATCCTGGATCAGCAGGCGGCCGCCGCGGGCGGCGAACAATTCCATCCAGGCTGGCATCTTGATGCGCTGGTCCACGGCCTGCGCCGGGCGGTCCAGGCGCGCGGCCCAGTCGATCAGTTTGTGGCCGGGGCGCTCGGGATGCGGCACGGCCAGGCCGATGCCTTCAACCGGCGGACAGTCGGCTTCCCACTGGTTCAGGCCCAGGTCGCGCTCGATCTGCAGCGAGGCATCGAACATGCACTGGCTGGACATGACCTTGCCGCGGCGGATGTCAGCGGGCTCGCGGTTGGTGACCACGGTTACCTCGTAGCCTTTGTCCAGCAGGCCCAGGGCCAACGGCAGGCCGGCCTGCCCGCCTCCGACGATTGCGATTCGACGCATGATGCTTCTCCTGTTTGGTGTGCGGGTCCGCCGGGTTCCTGGCGGGCCGATGGGCGGTGAGGCCGGCCTTATTCGGCCAGGCGCGGAATGGCGGGACGGGCCTGTTCGGGACCCATGGCGGAATAGCCGCCGTCGACGGCGTAGTCGGCGCCGGTGACGAAGCTGGCGTGGTCCGACAGCAGGAAGGCGACCACCTCGGCCACCTCGGCCGGATCGCCGGCGCGGCCCAGCAGGTGGAAGTCGGCGGCGACGCGGTCGGTCTTGGCGCGGTTGCCCTGGGTCAGTTCGTCCATCACGCGCGACCAGGTCCAGCCGGGCGAGACCGAATTGACGCGGATGCGGTCGCCGGCGTAGTCCATCGCCAGGCTGCGGGTGACCTGCAGCAAGGCGGCCTTGGAGACCGGATAGAGCCAGCGGCCGGTCTGCGCGACGCGCGACGAGATGCTGGTGAAGTTGACGATGGCGCCGCCGCCGGCGGCCACCAGGTGCGGGTGCACGGCGCGGGCGGCCATGACGGCGCTGACGACGTTGATGTCCAGGGCGCGCAGCCAGTCGGCGCGGCCGGAGGCGGCGCCGTCGTCGAGGTAGGTGGCGGCGAGGTTGACGAGGTAATCGATGCGGCCGAAGTGGGCGGCGACCTCGGCGACGGCGCGGGCCAGCTGGGCGTCGTCGGTGATGTCGATCGGCCAGGCGCGGATGCCGTCGGGGTCGGTGGCGGCGACGCGGGCGGCGCCGTCGGCGTCGATGTCGAAGATGGCGACGCGCACGCCGTTGGCGCGCAGCGCGGCGACGACGCCGGCGCCGATCAGCGTGGCGCCGCCGGTGACGATGGCGGTTTTGTGGACCAGTCCCTTCATTTGCTTGCCTCCTGGATTGCTGAGATCGTGAGGCGGATGTTGCGGCTGGGCGCTTGCTGGGGGGTAGCCGGATTTGGCGGTGGGTATCCGGGGAGTGCGGGTATTGCGGGGCGGGTTGATGGCCGTCAGGGGGGGATGGCCGGTGGCTGCGGTGGGTATCCGGTTTTTGCTTCGTATGTATGCGAGCGGGGGGGAGTTGTGGCTTTGGGAGGAGGTGCTTCGTAGGTCGCCCCTCGGGCAGGCGTTTGAGGGGGTGGCGAATGCGCTGCGCGCCGGTGATCGATGCATATCCATCTTCCGCAACTTGCTGGGAGATAGAGAGGGGTTGGCCATTCCACCGATGCGGGGAGCGGAAAGTGACGCGTGTATCGCGTCGCGCGGTCAGTCCACCCTTCTCCACACACTGGCGAGCCACGGTTGTTGTTCGCATGGCAGGCCGTCGGGGCGGTAGTAGTGTTCGAGTTCTTCGAAGCCCGCGGCTTGCAGCAGGGTGCGCCAGCCGGCCAGGTCGTGGTAAGCGCCGTAGCGGCCGCGGTTCCAGCCTTCCTGATTGCCGCCGCGCGGGTTGGAGCTGAAGAGGACGCCGCCGGGTTTGAGGGTGGCGCGCAGGTCGCGCAGGACGCGGGGCAGTTCCTGGGTGGGGACGTGGAACAGGACGGCGTTGGCGAAGATGCCGTCGAAGCGGGCGGTGGGCAGTTGCAGGCGCAGGAAGTCCTGGTGCCAGACTTCGCGGCCGCTGGCGGCGCGGGCCATGGCGACGAAGCTGGGGGTGCCGTCCAGGCCGACAGGGCGGTGGCCAAGGGCGGCGAAGGTCTTGAGGTCGCGGCCGGGGCCGCAGCCGAGGTCGAGGATGTCGTAGGGCGGCTCGCCGTCGATATGGCGCAGCAGCGCGGCGATGTTCTGGCTGACGTCGTGGTCGCGCGTGCCGGCCTCGAAGGACCGGGCGCTTTCTTCGTAGTGGGCCAGGGTCAGTTCGGTGATCTTGGCGAGGTCTTCGGCGTCGAGTTTCATGGAACGATTGTGCCGCAAAAAAACCCGCGCACGTCACCCTGCGCGGGTTTGGGGTCGGGCGCGGCCGGCTCAGGCGGCCAGACGGCCTTCGATCCGGGCCTTGGCGGCGGGCAGGTCGTCGGGCAGGCCCTGGGCCAGCTGGCCGAACAGCTCGTCGTGCAGCGCCAGTTCGTCGCGCCAGGCGCCGTCGTCGACCGACATGACCTGTTCGAACTTGTCGGGGCTGAATTCCAGGCCGGTCCAGTCGATGTCCTGGTAGCTGGGCGAGATGCCGAACACCTGGTCGACGCCGCCGGCCTGGCCGTCGATGCGGCCCAGCATCCAGCGCAGCACGCGCATGTTCTCGCCGAAGCCGGGCCAGACGAACTTGCCGTCGGGGCCCTTGCGGAACCAGTTGACGCAGTAGATGCGCGGCAGCGTGGCGCCGGCGGCTTCGAGCTGCTTGCCCAGCTTGAGCCAGTGCGTGAAGTAGTCGCTCATGTTGTAGCCGCAGAACGGCAGCATGGCGAACGGATCGCGCCGCACCACGCCCTGCTGGCCGACGGCGGCGGCGGTGGTTTCCGAGCCCATGGTGGCGGCCATGTAGACGCCTTCGACCCAGTTGCGCGCCTCGGTCACCAGCGGCACGGTGGTGGAGCGGCGGCCGCCGAAGATGAAGGCGTCGATCACCACGCCCTGCGGGTTTTCCCATTCGGGGTCGATCGACGGGCACTGCGCCGCCGGGGCGGTGAAGCGCGCGTTGGGGTGGGCGGCCTTGCGGCCGGTTTCGCGGGCGATGGCGGGCGTCCAGTCCTGCCCCTGCCAGTCGATCAGGTGCGCCGGCGGCGTGTCGGTCATGCCTTCCCACCAGACGTCGCCGTCGTCGGTCAGGGCGACGTTGGTGAAGATGACGTTGGCCTTGAGCGTGGCCATGGCGTTGAAGTTGGTCTGTTCGCTGGTGCCCGGGGCCACGCCGAAATAGCCGGCCTCGGGGTTGATGGCATGCAGGCGGCCGTCGGCACCGGGCTTGATCCAGGCGATGTCGTCGCCGATGGTGGTGACCTTCCAGCCGTCCATGCCCTGCGGCGGGATCAGCATGGCGAAGTTGGTCTTGCCGCAGGCCGACGGGAAGGCGGCGGCGACGTGGTACTTGCGGCCCTTGGGCGAGGTCACGCCCAGGATCAGCATGTGTTCGGCCAGCCAGCCCTGGTCGCGGCCCATGGTGGAGGCGATGCGCAGCGCGAAGCACTTCTTGCCCAGCAGCGCGTTGCCGCCGTAGCCCGAGCCGAAGCTCCAGATCTCGCGGCTCTTGGGGAAGTGCACGATGTACTTGGTGGCGTTGCAGGGCCAGGCCACGTCGGCCTCGCCGGCGGCCAGCGGCTTGCCGACCGAGTGCACGCAGGGCACGAAGTCGCCGTCTGCGCCGAGCACGTCGTAGACCTGCTTGCCCATGCGCGTCATGATGCGCATGTTGACCACGACGTAGGGGCTGTCGGACAGTTCGACGCCGATGTGGGCGATGTCCGAACCCAGCGGACCCATCGAGAACGGCACCACGTACAGCGTGCGGCCGCGCATAGCGCCGTCGAACAGGCCGTTGAGGGTGGCGCGCATCTCGGCCGGGTCGGCCCAGTTGTTGGTCGGGCCGGCATCCTCGGCGCGGTCGGAGCAGATGAAGGTGCGGTCCTCGACGCGCGCCACGTCCGACGGGTCGGAACAGGCCAGGAAGGAATTGGGCCGCTTGGCCGGGTTGAGCCGGCGCATGGTGCCGGCCTGGACCATCTGTTCGCAGAGGCGGTCGTATTCCTCCTGCGAACCATCGCACCATTCGACGCGGTCCGGCTTGGCCAGCGCCACGACGCTGGCGACCCAGTCGATCAGGCCGCGGTGCTTGACGTACGCGGGTACGTTCAAGGCCGCCAGGCCCCCGTCCAAGGGCTTATTCATCAGGGTTATCTCCATACTAAGGCTGATGGCGATACGGCCCCGTTTGACTGGGGCCGTATACATGTTTGCGCCATCATACTTGCAGCGCCGGGCAGGCCGTCAACCCGACCAAACGGACGAGTTTGTCACCGGGTTTGTCACCCGGTTTTCGCCGCGCCGCCAGGACTCAGGCATAGCTGCCGTCGCGCAGGGAACGGCGGATGATCTTGCCGGTGGCGGTGGTCGGCAAACTCGTTACAAAGCGGATGCGGCGCGGGTATTCATGGGCCGCCAGGCGGTTGCGTACGTGTGCCTGCAGGGCCTTGACCAGCGCGTCGTCGCCGGCCACGCCATCGTGCAGCACCACGTAGGCCATCACCACCTCGGTGCGCTCGGCGTCGGGCACGCCCACCACGGCGGCCATGCGCACCGCCGGGTGGCCCAGCAGGCAGTCCTCGATCGGCCCGGGGCCGATGCGGTAGCCGGCGCTGGTGATGACGTCGTCGTTGCGGCCGACGAAGCGGATGAAGCCATCGGCGTCGCGCACGCCCATGTCGCCGGTCAGCAGGTAATCGCCGGCGAATTTCTCGGCGGTGGCCTGCGGGTTGTTCCAGTAGCCCAGGAACATCACCGGGTCGGGCCGCAATACGCCGATGTTGCCCTCCTGACCATCGGCCATTTCGGCGCCCTGTTCATCCACGATGGCGACCCGGTGGCCGGGCGCGGCGCGGCCGATGCTGCCGATGCGCGGCGCGAACAGCGACGAGCACGACGACACCAGCATGTTGCATTCGGTCTGGCCGTAGAACTCGTTGATGGTCACGCCCAGCACCCGGCGGCCCCAGTCGATCAGCTCGGCGCCGAGCGATTCGCCGCCGCTGGCCACCGAGCGCAGCGCCAGCGCGCCCGGCGCCGGCGGGCTGTCCACGCCGCGCATCATCTTGAGCGCGGTGGGCGGCAGGAAGGTGTGGGTGACGCCATGGCGCGCCATCAGGTCGAAGGCCGCGGCGCCGTCGAATTTCTCGAAGCGCCGCGCCAGCACCGGCACGCCGTGGTGCCAGGCCGGCAGCAGCACGTCCAGCAGGCCGCCGATCCAGGCCCAGTCGGCCGGCGTCCACATCAGCGTGGCGTGCTCGGGAAAGAATTCGTGCGACATCTCCACGCCCGGCAGGTGGCCCAGCAGCACGCGGTGGGCGTGCAGCGCGCCCTTGGGCTTGCCGGTGGTGCCCGACGTGTAGATGATGACGGCCGGGTCGTCGGCCGCCGTGGGTTCGGCTTCGAACTGCGCGGATTCGGCGTCGAGCGACGCGTGAAACGGCAGCGCCCCGCCCTCGCCCGGGCCGTCGATGCAATAGACCGTTCGCAGGGCCGGCAGCGTGGCGCGGATCTCGCGCAGGCGGCGGCAGCCCTCGGCGTCGGTGACCAGCGCGGCGGCGCCGCTGTCGGCCAGTCGGTACTGGATCGCGTCGACCCCGAACAAGGTGAACAGCGGCACCGCCACCGCGCCCAGCTTGTACACGGCGATGTGGGTCACGGCGGTCTCGGGCGCCTGCGGCAGGTACACCGCCACCCGGTCGCCGCGCCGCACGCCCTGGCGCCGCAGCGCGTTGGCCAACTGGTTGGCGCGCGCCTTGATGTCGTCGAAGCTGTAGCGCGTCTGGCTGCCGTCGCTTTTCTCGTGGATCAGCGCCAGGCGGCCGCTGCCGTCGGCCCACTTGTCGCAGGCATCCACGCCGATGTTGTAGGCCGCCGGCACGCGCCATTGGAAGGAAGACGCCAACTGCGCGTAGGTTTCGGTTCTGGACAGCATGATGCTCGGGTCTCCGTGTCGCGGTTCTTGTGTTCGCTGTTCTTTTGTATTCATGGCGGGGGCTTTGAGGCGCGGCGCCGCGGGTCGTTATGATAGTAAGCCCTGGTCACTTCCCATCGCCCCGCCGCCCCCATGGAAAAAACCGCCGCCGTCCCGATGCGCCGCCCGCCGGCCAGCGCCAAGTCCGAGCAACGGATACGGGACATCCTGCGGGTCGCGCGGCAGGTGTTTTCCGAGGCCGGCTTCCAGGCCGCCACCACCACCGAGATCGCGCAGCGGCTGGGCGTGTCCGAAGGCACGGTTTTCACCTACTTCGGCGGCAAGCGCGAGCTGTGCGTGCGCGTCATCAGCGACTGGTACGACGAGATCATCGCCAAGGTCGAGGACTACCTGCCGCACGTGCAGGGCGCGCGGGCGCAACTGCACTACCTGGTGCATGCACACCTGCGCCACCTGCTGGCCGAGGGCACCGGGCTGTGCGCCTTCATCCTGTCCGAAGGCCGGGCCCGTAATGACGATTTCGGCGAGATCTACGCCGGCCTGCAGCGGCGCTACACCGCGCCGTTGATGCGCATCCTGGCGCAAGGCCAGGCCGACGGCCACATCCGCCAGGACATGCCGCTGCGCCTGCTGCGCTCGGCCATTTATGGCCCGATGGAACACGTGCTGTGGGACGCCATCCTGCGCGGCACGCGGGTCGACGTGGCGGCCACCGCCGACCAGCTGGTCGACTTCCTGTGGCAGGCGCTGCAGCCGCCGCGCCGCGACGCGCTGGCGCTGGCGCGATTCCGGGGCGAGGTGCAAGACGCCCTGCATCGGCTTCAGTCCGCCGAGAACAAGGACGGCGGCGCGTACTGAGGAAAACCGTCGTAGGTCTCGCCGCGCGCGGCCGGCGCCAGCGTCCAGGAATGGCGCGCGTTGGGCACGCCGCCATCGACGCGGATGACGCTGCCGTTGATGAAGGCCGCCGCCGGCGACAGCAGGAACACCACCGCCGCCGCCAGCTCGGCCTCGGTACCGAAGCGCTGCAGCGGCACCTTGGCGGCCAGCCCGCGCAACACCGCGCGGTAGTCCTCGTCGTAGCTGTCCATGCCGCTGGAGGCGATCCAGCCCGGCGCCACCGCGTTCACGCGCACACCGGCGTGGGCCCATTCGCAGGCCGCCGTTTCGGTCAGGTTCCAGACGCCGGCGCGGGCCGCGCCGGAATGCCCCATGCCGGGCATGCCGCCCCAGATGTCGGCCAGCATGTTGACGATGGCGCCGCCGTGCTGGCGCATGTGCTGGGTGTAGACCTCGCGCGCCATCAGGAAGGTGCCGTGCAGGTTGTTATGCACCACCGCGTTCCAGCCATTGAAGCTGATCTGCTCCAGCGGCGCCGGAAACTGGCCGCCGGCGCAGTTGAACAGGCCGTCGATGGCGCCATGCGCGGCCAGCGCGTCGGCCACCGCGCCGCGCACGCCGGTTTCGTCGCGGATGTCGCAGGCGTGCAGCGTGATGTGGCCGGCGGCCTCGGGATAGATGCGCGCCAGTTCATCGCGCGCGGCCTGCAGTTTTTCCGGCTTGCGGCCCACCAGCGCCAGGCGCGCGCCGAGCGAGGCCAGCTCGTGCGCGGTGCAGCGCCCCAGGCCGCTGCCGCCGCCGGTGACCATGACGGTCTTGCCGTCGAACAGGCCCGGCCGGAACACCGACGCGTAGCGCGCCGCCGCGGCGGCGCCGTCGGGGGATGGGTTCATGTCTCGCTCCATTGTTTTTTTGAGGATAACTCAATTACTTGACGAAAAGCACGCCATGTAGGCGTATAACCCTATGGAAACAATGCGTCGATTCAGGATATTAATTGAGCTTTTATCAATAATTCGGAGACCCGCATGAGCACGCCGACCCCGCTGCTGGTGGACCGCGACGGCCCCGTCGCCCGCCTGACGCTGAACCGCCCGGACATGCGCAATGCCTTCGACGAGACGCTGATCGCGGCGCTGACGACGGCGGTGCGCGAGGCGGCGGACGACCCGGCCGTGCGGGTGCTGCTGCTGACCGGCGCGGGCAAGGCGTTCTGCGCGGGCGGCGACCTGAACTGGATGCGCAGGATGGCCACGCTGACCGACGCCGACAATCGCGCCGACGCCGACCGCCTGGCGCGGATGCTGCGCGCCATCTGGTCCTGCCCCAAACCCGTGGTGGCGGCGGTCAACGGCGACGCCTATGCGGGCGGCATGGGCCTGGTGGCGGCCTGCGACGTCGCCATCGCCGCCGATCACGCCCAGTTCTGCCTGTCGGAAACGCGCCTGGGCCTGCTGCCGGCCACCATCAGCCCCTACGTGATCCGCGCCATGGGCGAACGCGCCGCCAATCGTTACTTCCTGACCGCCGAACGCTTCGACGCCGCGGCCGCGTACCGCATGGGGCTGCTGCATGGCGTGGTGCCGCTGGCGCGGCTGCAGGACGAAGCCGACGCCGTCTGCCGCGCGCTGTGCGACAACGGCCCGCAGGCGGTGCAGGCCAGCAAGCGGCTGGTGCGCGACTTTGCCAGCCGGCCGCTGGACGACGCGCTGGTGGCCGATTCGGTCGAACGCATCGCGGCGGTGCGTGCCTCGGATGAAGCGCGGGAAGGTGTCAGCGCATTCCTGGAAAAGCGCCCGCCGGCCTGGCGCGCGTCCTGACGCAAGCTGCGGCGGCGCGAACACGGCAAGCAAGATGCCCCGCCCAGGCCAGGGGGATATCCGGGTTAACCCGGAACGACGTTTAAGATGCGGACTTCGTCCACAAGAGAAGCCGCATGCCCGCCCTACGCCGCGCCGCCTGGAAACGTGAAATCGTCGCCACCCTGCTGCTGAGCCTGCCGCTGGTGCTGACCAACCTGGCGCAGATCGCGATGACGGTGACCGATGTGATGTTCATCGGCCACCTGGGCTCGCAAGCGCTGGCGGCCAGCGCGCTGGGCGCCAACCTGTATTCGGCGATTGCTTTCTTCGCACTCGGCCTGGTCAGCGCCACCGCGCCCATGGCGGCGCGTGCCGAGGGCGCGCGCCGCAACTCGGTGCGGGAAGTGCGCCGCACGGTGCGCCAGGGGTTCTGGAGCGCGCTGCTGATCTCGGTGCCGGGCTGCCTGGCGCTGTGGTTCGGCGAACACATCCTGCTGTTGCTGCGCCAGCCGCCCGAGCTGGCCGCGCCGGCCGGCCAGTACCTGCGCGCGCTGCTGTGGGCCATGCCGCCGTTCCTGGGTTTCCTGGTGCTGCGCTCGTTCGTGGCCGCGCTGCAGCAGCCGCGCTGGGCCTTCATCGTGGCGGTGGGCGCGATCCTATTCAATGTGTTCGGCAATTGGGTGCTGGTGTTCGGCAATCTCGGCTTTCCCGCCATGGGTTTGATCGGCGCGGGCGTGGCCAGCGCCCTGGCCAGCCTGTCGCTGTTCGTGGGCATGGTCGTGGTGGTGCTGCGTGACCGGCGCTTTCGCCGCTACCGCTTGTTCGGCGACCTGCTGCAACCCGATTGGCAGCGCTTGCGCGCCTTCTGGAAACTGGGCCTGCCGATCGCCGTCGCAACCGCCTTCGAGGTCACCATCTTCAACGCCGCCGCTTTCCTCATCGGCTGGCTGGGCGAGGCCGAACTGGCGGCGCATGCCATCGCCATCCAGATCGCCAGCGTGACCTTCATGATTCCCTACGGCGTGGCGCAGGCGGCCACGGTGCGGGTCGGCTACGCCCAGGGCGCGGGCGACGGCGTGGGCGTGACGCGCGCCGGCTGGAGCGCTTTCGGCCTGGGCATCGGCTCGATGGTGATCGCCGCGGCCCTGATGCTGACCGTGCCGTACGCGCTGGTGTCGGTATTCATGGACGTGCACGACCCGGCCAACGCCAAGGTGCTGGCCTTCGCGGTCAGCTACCTGGCGGTGGCGGCGGTGTTCCAGATCGTCGACGGCGCGCAGGTGCTGGGCGCGGGCATGCTGCGTGGCCTGCACGACACGCGCGTGCCGATGATCTACGCGGCCATCGGCTATTGGGGCGTGGGTTTGCCGTGCGGGGCCTGGCTGGCGTTCCGGGCCGGCTGGCGCGGCGTCGGCATCTGGAGCGGGCTGGCCATCGGCCTGGCGGTGGTGGCGGTGCTGATGATGCAGCGCTGGACGCGCCGCGCGCCACTGGGGCTGGTGGGGCGGCGCGTGTCCCACATGCCATAATCGCCGATGCATTTTCTGGAACCTCCATGCCCACCGCCTTGCCCGTTTTTCCCCCGTTGAACGCCGAGCGCCTGTGGTCGCGCGTCGAGACCCTGTCGCGCTACACCCTGCCCGACCAACCCTGGACCCGCCGCGCCTTCTCGCCGCTGTTCCTGCAAGCGCGCGACTGGCTGCGCGGTGAGTTCGAGGCCGCCGGCCTGG
>NZ_JCBANN010000024.1:0-70526 GCF_059761975.1 Achromobacter sp. 46006 | reverse complement strand
GGGCGGGCGCGACGATGCAGGAGATCGTGGCCTCGGTCAAGCGGGTGACGGACATCATGGGCGAGATCTCTGCGGCCTCGGAAGAGCAGTCCAGCGGTATCGACCAGGTCAACCGGGCGGTGTCGCAGATGGACGAGGTGACGCAGCAGAACGCGGCGCTGGTGGAAGAGGCGGCGGCCGCGGCCGGTTCGCTGCAGGAACAGGCGCAGCGCCTGGCCGAAGCGGTGGCGGTGTTCAAGATCAATGCCGGCGAAGTGATCGAAGTGCCGGCGCAGCAATTGGGCGGCTACCAGGCGCCGACGCTGACGCAAGACTGACCGGCGGGGGGCTTTGGGGCCCCGTCGCCAAGCGGAGCGTGGCCCCTGTGCGGCCGCGGCTCCGGCCAACCCGGCGCCCGCTCGCGGCCGCCGGGTTGCGTGCCGTCCGCGATATCAATTTGTGAACGGGTTAAGTTTTCGAAAAAATTACCGTTATTGGGCGTAACGCCCGAACACGAAGGCGAACCGGCTCCGGCAGTGCCGCGCGACGCGCGCCGGCCCCGGGCAAGCCGGGCGGGGGACAGGCCGCTGCGGGGCGTCGGGTCCGGATACACCGCTATTGACCGTTCGCCGACATATGATGTAACCGGAGACCATCTGTGCGCGTAAACCTTCCAATCAACGATGTGGAAACCAAGCTGCGCGAAGATCAATACCTGATCTCGCGCACCGACACCAAGGGCCGCATCCTCTACGCGAATCCGGCCTTTATCGAAGTCAGCGGATTCACGCGCGAGGAACTGATCGGCAAGGCGCACAACATCGTCCGCCATCCCGATATGCCGCCCGAGGCCTACGCGGACTTGTGGCGCACACTGCAGGCCGGTGAATCCTGGCTCGGTCTGGTCAAGAACCGCCGCAAGGACGGCGGCTTCTACTGGGTGCTGGCCAATGCCACGCCGATCGTCGAGAACGGCGAAGTGGTGGCGTACTCGTCGGTGCGTGTGCGTCCGAGCGATGCACAGGTCGAGATGGCCGAGGAGCTCTATGCCCGCATGCGCGAAGGCCGCGCCCGCGGCGTGCGCATCCGCAACGGCCGGCCGGTGAGGGCGGGCTGGCGGCGCAGCCTGGATCTGCTGAAATTTCCATTTCAGCGCAGCTTGCGCGGGCGCATGTTCCGCCATGCCGCGCTGTCGGCGGGGATCGTGGTGGCGGCGGGCGTGTATGGACTTCGCGCCAATTGGGAGGCACTGGATACGGCTGGCGCCGGCCTGGCATGCGGGTTGCTGGGGCTGGGCGTGGCCGCCATTTTCGCGTTGGGCTGGCACCTGAGCCGCTCGCTGTTGAATCCGATGGTCGAGGCCGCCAATATGGCGCGGCAGGTAGCGGCCGGCAACTTGACCACGCAGGTCGTGGCCGAATCGGACGACGAAATCGGCAGCCTGAACTTCTCGCTGGAAGTCATGCGCAAGAGCCTGGTCGGCATCGCCCAGGACGTGTACCGCGGCATCGAGGGCACGACGCAGGCGGCGGTTCATATCGCGCGCGGCAACCAGGAATTGGCCGGGCGCACCGAAGGGCAGGCCGCTTCGCTGCAGCAGACGGCGGCGAGCATGGAGCAACTGACTTCCACCGTGCGCCAGAACGCCGACAACGCGCGCCAGGCCAATCAACTGGCCGCCAGCAGCATGGATGTGGCACGGCGCGGCGGCGTGGCGGTGGGACAAGTGGTCAGCACCATGCACGGCATCTCCGAGAGCTCGCGCAAGATTGTCGACATCGTCAGCATCATCGAGGGTATTGCCTTCCAGACCAATATCCTGGCGCTCAACGCGGCGGTGGAAGCCGCCCGCGCCGGTGAATCCGGCAAGGGCTTCGCGGTGGTGGCGGGCGAGGTGCGCAGCCTGGCGCAAAAGAGCGCGCAGGCGGCCAAGGAGATCAAGGGCCTGATCGAGGATTCGGTCGAACGTGTGTCCGAGGGCTCGTCCCAGGCCGAACAGGCGGGCGCGACGATGGAAGAGATCGTCGCGGCGGTGCATCGCGTCACCGACATCATTGGCGAGATTTCGCAGGCCTCGCAGGAACAATCCAGCGGTATCGAGCAGGTCGACAGCGCCGTTTCGCAAATGGACGTGATGACGGTTCAGAACACCGCGCTGGTGCAGGAGCTGGGTGGCGCCGTGCAGCAACTGGGCAACCAGTCGGGGGCGTTGCGCGAGACCATCCGGGTGTTCAGGCTGACAGGACAGCAGTAGTCTTGCGTCAGTGCTTGAAACAGCCGGCTCCAGGGCCGGCATTACTTGGAGATACCCGGCATCGGGCCGATCACGGCCAGCGTGTTGATGACAGAGCTGGGCGATGCGCGGCAATTCGGTTCGGCGTGCCAGTTTGCCGCTTCGGTGGGCCTGGTGCCACGCCAGTACAGCACCGGCGGCAAACCCACGCTGCCGGGCATTAGCAAGCGTGGCGACAAGAACCTCAGGCGGCTGCTCCTGGTTTTGCGACGCGAGTACGTGAAGACATAAACGGCTCAACGGCCTGGCAGGAAACCTGACATGAAATCCAGCACCTGAATGCTGAGGCTTTTTTGAGGTTTGCCGGGCGCGGACTCTCATCAAGGAGCGGGGGTCTGCCCCCAATCGACTCCGCATAGATTTGAGCAAGCCCACCTTACGCCAACACTTCCTCGCTTGCAAAAATCGGGCCGACCATAGATTTTCATGCGTCGACAGACATGGTGGCACGGCGTGTTCGGGATGGCGCGGCTCGGTGGCCGCGCCGTTGCGCGCAACGACGCCGGCTAGCGGCCGGCGAGCGCGTCGGTCACGCGGCTCATCGCCGACAGGCCGGATTCGAATAGCGATTCCAGGAACGGGCCGGCGTTGGGCAGCACCACGGTCAGCAGCACCACCCCGACGATCAGGCTGACCGGGAAGCCGACCGAGAACACCGACAGTTGCGGCGCGGCGCGATTCAGGATGCCCATCGCCAGATTGATGGTCAGGAGGGCGCAGATCAGCGGCAGGGCCAGCAGCAGGCCGGACACGAACACGGTCTTGCCCCATTCCACGATCACGCCCCAGCCATTCTGGTGCAGCTGGATCGCGGCCACCGGCAAGGTGTCGAAGGACCGCACCAGCGCAGCCAGCACCAGCAGGTGGCCGTCCAGCGCCAGGAAGGTCAGCATCGCCACGATGTTGAACAGGCGTGACAGCACGGCGGTATTGGCGCCCGTGCCGGGATCGAAGAACGAGGCGAACGACAAGCCCATCTGCAGGCCCACGAATTCGCCGGCGGTCTGTACCGCCGCGAATACCAGGCGCATGGTGAAGCCCATGGCGATGCCGATCAGCACCTGTTGCATCACCATCCACAGGCCGGCGAAGGAGCCCGGGGCGATGGACGGCACGGGATCGAGCGCCGGACTGATCGCCACGGCCAGCATGAAAGCCAGGCCGATCTTGACCTTGACCGGCACAGTGGATTCGGAAAAGAGGGGCGCGGTACCCACCAGCGCCAGGATGCGCACGAACGGCCAGAGGAATTGGCCGATCCAGCCGTTGAGCTGTTCGAGGGTAAAGGAAAACATGCAGGCGCGTCCCGGGCGGCGGCGCGTGCCGCTACGACACCAGACCGGGGATCTGGCCGATGAGCTGGCGGATGTAGTCGACCATGATGCCGATCAGCCACGGCCCGAGCAGCACCAGCACGCCGCACATGGCCAGCAGCTTGGGAATGAACGACAGCGTCATTTCGTTGATCTGGGTGGCGGCCTGGAAGATGCTGATCACCAGGCCGACGATCAAGGTGATGACCAGCAGCGGGCCGGCCATCGCCAGCGCGACTTTCATCGCCTGGTAGGTCATGGTCATGACGGTTTCGGCGGTCATGGCGATTCCCTATTGGTAGAAGCTCTGGGCCAGCGAGCCCATCAGCAGGTTCCAGCCATCGGCCAGCACGAACAGCATCAGCTTGAAGGGCAGCGCCACGGTCACCGGCGGCACCATCATCATGCCCAGCGCCATCAGCACGCTGGCGACCACCAGGTCGATGATCAGGAACGGGATGAAGATGGTGAAGCCGATCTGGAAGGCGGTCTTGAGTTCGCTGGTGATGAAGGCCGGCACCAGGATGCGCAGCGGCACCTGCGAGGGATCCTCCAGCGCCGGCTGCTTGGCCAGGTTGGCAAACAGCGCCAGATCGTTCTCGCGGGTCTGGTGCAGCATGAAGGTGCGCAGCGGGCCGGCGGCGCGCTCGACCGCGGCCTCGAACTGGATCGAGCCTTCGGACAAGGGCTTGTAGGCATCCGTGTAGATCTTGTCGAACACCGGCGACATCGTATAGAAGGTCAGGAACAGCGCCAGCCCGATCAGCACGTGGTTGGGCGGCGACATGGCGGTGCCCATCGCGCTGCGCAGCAGGCCGAGCACGATGATGATGCGGGTGAAGCCGGTCATCATCAGCAGCGCCGCCGGCAGGAACGACAGCGATGTCATCAGCAGCAGGGTCTGCATGCTGAGCGAATAGGTTTCCGAGCCGCCAGGACCCGGGGTCGCGGTCAGCGCCGGCAGGGTGGCCTGCGCGACCACGCCGGCAGGGAACAGGGCCAGGCCGAGCAGGGCGGCGGCGCCCAGCAGGGGCAGCGCGCTGCGACGGGCGCGGGGAGAAAGGGGCAAGCTCATGGTGGGCAAACGCGCGCCGCCTAGCGGCGCTTGAGCGCCTGGCCCAGTTTGGCGGCGAAGGCGGCGGTGGGCAAGGGCGCGGCCTGCGGCAATTCGCCGGCGGGCAGGGTATGCAGGGAGGTGAGTTGGCCGGGGCTGACGCCCACGACCACCCAGGTGTTCTCGATCTCGACGACGACGATGCTCTGCCGCGCGCCGACCGGCAGGCTGGCCACCTGCTTGAGCAGGGTGCCGCCGCCGCGTTGCGTCAGGCCGGCGCGGCGCGCCAGCCAGGCGGCGGCCAGGATGGCCGCCAGCACCAGCACCAGGCCGATGATGACGCGCAGCAAGGCGGATTCGTTCATCACGGACGCGGCTTCAACGGCGGTTGTTGAGACGGTTGATGCGCTCGGACGGGGTGATGATGTCGGTCAGGCGGATGCCGTACTTGTCCTCCACCACCACCACTTCGCCCTGGGCGATCAGGTAGCCGTTGACGAAAATGTCCATGGGCTCGCCGGCAAGTCCGTCCAGCTCGACCACCGAACCCTGGCCCAGTTGCAGCAGGTTCTTGATGGTCAGGCGGGTGCGGCCCAGTTCGACTGTCAATTGGACGGGCACGTCCATGATCAGGTCGATGTCGGTGCCGGCGCCGGAGGCGGAGCCGGCCAGCGGTTTGAATACCGATTGCGCCGCCGATTGGGCGGGCGCGGCGGCGGGCGCGGCCGGAGCCGGAGCGGCGGCAGGCGACGGCGCGGGCGCCTCGGGCGGCGTGGCGGCGCTCTGCTCGGCCATGGCCGCGGCCCAGTCGTCCTGGGCGGGTTTCAGGCCGTCGGCCTGGGTGGGCGGATTGGCGCGGGATTGTTCGGCGAGCGCGTCGGCCCAGTCGTCGGCCGGGGACGAGCCGGAGCCGGGCTCGTTCTTGTCAGTCATGGTCGGGGGCCTCGTTTGATTCGATATCGTGGGTAAACATGTTTTGCACGCGCAGGGCGTACTGGCCGTTAAAGACGCCGTAGCCGCATTCCATCAGCGGTACGCCGTCGACGTGGGCGATGACGGTCTGCGGCACATCCACGGGCAGGATGTCGCCGACCTTCATGCGCATCAGTTCGCGGATGCTGGACGGAATGCGCGCGAACTCGGCGACCACGTCGATGTCGGCGCTGCGCACCTGGCGCGAGAGCTGCTGCGACCAGCGCTGGTCGACTTCCTCGAGCGTGGTTTCCTGCAGCGGCCGCGTGAGCAGGTCGCGCACCGGCTCGATCATGGAATAGGGCAGGCAGATGTTGAGGTCGCCGCCGGTGGCGCCGAATTCGATGTGGAACGAGGTGACGACCACCACTTCGTTGTTGCCGGTGATGCTGGCGAACTTGGTGTGCATCTCCGAGCGGACGTAGTCGAATTCGATCGGATAGACCGGATCCCAGGACTTGCCGTAGCTTTCCAGGGTCAGGTTGAGCAGGCGCCGGATGATGCGTTGCTCGGTGGTGGTGAAGTCGCGGCCCTCGACCCGGGTGTGGTAGCGGCCATCGCCGCCGAACAGGCTGTCGATGACCAGGAACACCAGGTTCGGGTCGTAGGTGAACAGGGCGGTGCCGCGCAGCGGCTTCATCTGCACCATGTTCAGGTTGCTGGGCACCGGCAGGTTGCGTTCGAAGTCCGCGTACTTCTGGATCTTGATGGAACCGACGGTGATGTCGGCGCTGCGGCGCATGAAGTTCAACAGCACGCTGCGCATCTGGCGCGCGAAACGTTCGTTGATGAGTTCCAGCGTCTGCATGCGCCGGCGCACCACGCGGTCCGGCGAGCTCAGGTCATAGGCGCGGGCGCCGTCGTTGGGGCCCGCGGATTCCTTTTTGCTGTCGCTCTCGCCCGTGACGCCGGCCAGCAGCGCGTCGACTTCGTCCTGCGAAAGAAACGCCTCGTAGGCCATGCTTATTGCACCACGAACGCCGTATACAGTACGTCGGTGACATACTGGCCGTCCGGCAGGGGCGCGAACGGGCGGTTGACGGCTTGCTTGATGGCGTTGGCCATGTCGGTCTTGCCCTGCTGCGTCTGCACGGCGATGGGCGATTGCGCGGACAGCACCATCAGGATGCGGCTGCGCACTTCAGGCATGTATTTTTCCAGGCGGATGCGGGTTTGTTCGTCGCTGACGCGCAGCGTCAGGCCGACGTGCATGATGCGTTCGGTGTCGGCGTTTTGCAGTGTCACGGTGAAGGCCTCGATCGGCACGAAGATCGGCGCGGGCACCGCGGCCGGCGTGGCGGGCGGGGCGACGAAGGTGGTCGGCGTGGCTTGCGGACCGGCGGCCCCCGGCTGGCCGGGTTGGCCGCCGCTCTGGCCCACGCCCAGTTGCACCGGCGCGCCGCCTTGAGGCTGCATGCGCTGGGCAATGAACCAGGTCGCGCCGGCGCTGGCGGCAGCCACCAGCAACAGCACCAATATCATGAGCAACGGGCGAAGAATGCGGCCAATGCCGCCGGAGCGTGTCGGAAGCGGGCCGCGCGGCGGCATGGTTGTGGGTTTGGAAGTCGCCATCTCGGTGTCGATGCGTGTTTTGCCGCTGATGAAAACGGATTCTTAGTGGATGAAAGCATTCTGCCCGAAATCAGGCCCCCGCTTGGAGGCGAAAAACAGGGCGAAAGCCGCGTATCTCAAGCTATTGCTGCAGCGCCCGCAACCGTTGCCGGCCGCGGGCCGCGCGATTGTTACGCGAAGGTGTCGACCAGCGCATTGGCGTTGCGCGAGGCCGTCACGGCGACCGCCTGGCCGTCGCTCGAACCGTTGGCCACCGTGGCGCCATTGCCGCCGCCCTGTCGCTGCGAACCGCCGCCATTCTGCTGCGCGAATTCCTGCTGCGCGGCCTGTTCGCCGACGCTGGTCTGGCCCAGCGAGATGCCGGCCTGGGCCAAGGCCTGCTGCAGTTGCGGCATGGCGGTTTCGATGGCCTGTCGCACCGAGGCATGGGCCGATACGAACGAGGCGCTGGCGACGCCATCGGCCAGGTTGATGCTGACGCGCAACGGGCCGAGGTCGGGCGGGTCCAGACGCAGTTCGGCGGTCTGGGTGCCCTGGCGCACGTTGTTGCTCATCACCACCATTTGCTGGCCCAGTTCGGTGCCCCAATGGCTGCCGCCGACGGGCGTGGCCACCTGCAGCACCACCGGCACGTTGGGCACGGCGATGCTGGCGGGGTTGGAGACCGGCGCCGGTTGCTGGCGCTGGCTGGCCGCGGCGATGGCCTGGGCCAGGTGGTCCTGGGCATTGGCGGCGTGCTGCGGAACCTGGAATTGCTGCGCGGTGCTGGGCAGCGGGGCTGCCGGGTCTTCCTCGGCGCGGGCATGCTGCGGCAGGGTGGGCGCGGTTTCGGCCGGAGCCACGCGTGCATTGGCGGCGCGCGGCGCGGCGGTCTCGGGGCGCGGCAGTTCGGCGGCGGGTGCCGCCTGGGCGGGCGCGGCCGCGACGGCCGGGGTCGAGCCGGGCTTGACGGCGCCGGTGACCACCGGCTGCGCGATCTGTGCATCGCGGTTGGCCTGGGCGGCGGCGGCTTCGGCCTGCTGCGCGGTGGCGGGCACCGGCGCGCGCGGGACGGCGATGGCGTCGTTGGCGGTGAGCGCGGCCTGCACTACGGCGGCGCCGCTGCTGATGGCGGTGGCGGCGGCCTGGGCGTTGCCACGTGCCAGTTGCACTTGCTCGGCGGCCTGCGCGGCGATTTCCAGCGCCTGCTCCGGCAACACGACCGGCGTGGCCGGCTGTTGGGTGGCGGCCACGGCGAGCGCGCCGGCTTCGGCTGCGTTGGCGGTCTGCACCGCTTCATCGATGGCCGAGGCGGCGGCGTCTTCGGCGTTGGCGGCTGCATCGCTGGTGGTCTTGCCGCTGGGCGCGGAGGCCTTGGCGCCATTGTTGCCAGCCGGCCGCGTGTCGGCGGACGGATTGGGGCGCTGCTGGGCCAGCACGTCGGAGAACGATGGGCCTTTCTTGGCGGCGGCAGGCGCGGACTTGGCGCCGATCGTATCGGCAATCGAGACCGGCGCGGCGGGCGCGATGGTGGGCATGGGCAGGGGAGCGGTCATCTTGGGCTTCCTGTGGGCAATTAATGCATCCCGGCCTGGCGTTGGACCAGACGGGCGGAGTATTCGTCGTTGGCGCGCTGCTCGCGGCGCGATTCCGCCACGGCCTGCGCGCGCAATTCGCGTTGCGCCAGGGCGTCGTACGAATTGAGCTTGCGCTTTTCCTGTTGCCAGTAGAGCCGGCCCTTGGCCAGGTTGTCGTCGGCCTGGCGCAGCACGTTCTGCTGCTGGCCGATGGCGTCGTCGAGGGTGCCGATGAAGCGCTGGTAGTTGTGGCAATCGCTGGCCGACATGCCGGTGGTCATGGCGTGCTGCAGGCGCTCCAGGTAGTCCTGGCGGTAGTCCTGCAGCATGCCGAGCTGGCGTTCGGCATTGGTGCGCTCGGAGCTGAGCCGGCCCAGCAGGCGGGCGGCTTCGTCCGTGCTCTCCTTGGCCAGGTTGATCAGCATGTCCAGGGGCAATTGGCTAGGCATAGGTGTCTCTCAATTCAAAGCTGGCGCGCAACTGTTCCACCGCGTCCTCGTAGCCGACGTTTTCGCCGATGTCCTGCTGCAGGAAGGCCTCCAGCCGCGGATAGCGGGCGATGGCGTCGTCCAGTTGCGGGTCGTTGCCGGCGGCGTAGGCGCCCACGGCGATCAGGTCGCGGTTGCGCTGGTAGCGCGACAGCGTCTGCTTGAAGCGGCGCACCACCGAGAACTGCTGCGGCGTGATCAGCGAGGTCATGGCGCGCGAGATCGAGGCCTCGATGTCGATGGCGGGGTAGTGGCCGGCTTCGGCCAGGTGGCGCGACAGCACCACGTGGCCGTCAAGGATGGCGCGGGCCGAGTCGGCGATCGGATCCTGCTGGTCGTCGCCTTCGGCCAGCACGGTGTAGAAGGCAGTGATCGAGCCGGCCTTGCCGGTCGGGCCGGGCGCACCCATGCCGGCGCGTTCGACCAGGGTCGGCAGCTTGGCGAACACCGAGGGCGGATAGCCCTTGGTGGCGGGTGGTTCGCCGATGGCCAGCGCGATTTCGCGTTGCGCCATGGCGTAGCGGGTAAGCGAGTCCATGATCAGCAGCACGTCCAGGCCCTGGTCGCGGAAGTGTTCCGCCAGGCGCGTGGCGTAGGCCGCGCCCTGCAGGCGCAGCAATGCCGAGACGTCGGCCGGGGCGGCCACCACCACCGAGCGCGCCAGGCCTTCGGGGCCCAGGTTGTGCTCGATGAATTCCTTGACTTCGCGGCCGCGTTCGCCGATCAGGCCGACCACGATGACGTCGGCCTTGGTGTAACGGGCCATCATGCCCAGCAGCACGCTCTTGCCGACGCCGGAGCCGGCGAACAGGCCCATGCGCTGGCCGCGGCCGACGGTGAGCAGGCCATTGATGGCGCGCACGCCGGTATCGAGCACGGTGTCGATGGGCGCGCGCGACAGCGGGTTGATCGGCTGGGCCGACAGCGGCGCCAGTTCGGCGCCGGTCAGCGGGCCGAGACCGTCCAGCGGCCGGCCGGCGCCGTCCAGCACGCGGCCCAGCAGGGCGTTGCCCACCGGCAGGTGGCGGCCCAGTTGCGGCTTGGCGTTGCCATTGAGTTCGGCCTTGCGCGGCAGCGGGATCTGGCGCTGTACGGGCGGTTCGCCAGGCACCACGCGGGCGCCCGGCGGCAGGCCGGAAATGTCGGCCTGCGGCATCAGGTACAGGGTGTGGCCGTCGAAGCCGACCACTTCGGCGTCGGCCCAGTGGTCATGGCCGCGGGCGATCTCGATGCGGGCGGCGGCGCCCACCGGCAGGCGCAGTCCGGTGGCGTGCAGCACCAGGCCCGTGGCGCGCGTGATCTTGCCGCTGACCAGCCAGGGGTCGGTCGAAGCGGCGCGGATCGAGCCGATCTGCAACTGGGTCTGCCAGCGGTCGATCACGGGCACGGCCGGTTGGCCGGGCTGCGCGGGGGCCGGGTTGGCGCTCACGCCGGGTCCTCCCAGTTGACGTTGCGGCCCAGCGACGCGGCGACGCGGCGCCAGCGGGTCTGCAAGGTGGCGTCGATGTCGCCGAACGGGGTTTCGGCGCGGCAGCCGCCGCGGGCGATGGATTCGTCGGCCAGCACGCGCCAGTGGCCTTCCTTGAGTTCGTCGGCCAGGTGCAGGCGGATCAGTTCGATGTCGGCCGGATTGGCCCACAGGCGCATCTGGCCGCCAGCGGTGGGGTTGATATGCAGCACTTCGCGCACGGCGTTGGCGACGGTGTCGGGCTGCTCGGCCAGGGTGGTGCGCACCACTTGCTGGGCGATGTCCAGGGCCAGCGTCAGCAGGCTCTGGCCCATTTTTTCTTCCAGCGATCCAACCGATTCGGCGCAGGCTTGCAGCAACGCGTGCAACTGTTGCGCTTCCTGGGCGCCTTGTTCGCGCGCCTGGGCCAGGCCTTCGGCATAACCGGCTTCGCGGCCGGCGGCCAGGCCCGCTTCATGGCCTTCGGCGCGGCCGGCTTCCAGGCCGGCGGCATGGCCTTGCGCGTAACCTTCTTCGCGGCCTTCGGCGATGGCCTGGGCGCGCAACTGGGCCATCACCACTTCGGGGTCGGGGCCCGGATCGGGTTCCGGCTCGGGTTCGGCTTCGACGGGCGGCGGCTCGTCAAACGACAGCATCTGCCAGCGCCGCCAGGCGGCACTGCGCGAGATGAGCGTCGACTGGCCGGTATCCGCGTCAGACATACGCGTCGTCTCCGGAATTGCCCAGCACGATCTGGCCGCTCTCGGCGAGGCGGCGGGCGATCTGCAGGATCTTCTTCTGCTCGCCCTCGACCTTCGACATGCGGATCGGGCCCTGCGCTTCCAGGTCTTCGCGCAGCATTTCTGCGGCGCGGCTGGACATGTTGCGCAGGAACTTGGCGCGCAGCTCTTCCTGGGCGCCCTTGAGCGCGACCATGAGCGTGTCGTTGTCGATTTCCTTGAGGATGAGCTGGATCGCGCGGTCCTCGACGTCGAGCAGGTTGTCGAACACGAACATCTCGTCGATGATCTTCTGCGCCAGGTCGCTGTCGCGCTCGCGCAGGCTGGCGACCACGGTTTCCTCTTCGGCCGAATTCATCATGTTGAGAATTTCGGCCGCGGTGCGCACGCCGCCCATCTTGCTGCGCTTGGCGCCCTGGCCGGCCAGCACGGAATTGAGCACTTCGGTCAGTTCCGACAGGGCCGCGGGCTGCACGCCGCCGAAGGTGGCGATGCGCAGCATGACGTCGTTGCGCAGGCGGTCGGTCAGCAGCGCCAGCACGCCGGCGGCGCGGTCGCGTTCCAGGTGGACCAGGATGGTGGCGATGATCTGCGGGTGTTCGTCGCCGATCAGTTCGGCCACGGTATGCGGATCGAGCCAGTTCAGCGCGTCGATGCCGCTGCCGCCTTCGCCGGCTTCCAGGATGTCCTCGATCAGGCCGGCAGCGCGGTCGCTGCCCAGCGCCTTGGTCAGCACGGTGCGGATGTAGTCGTCCGAGCCCAGCGTGACGGCCATGAACTGGTCGGCTTCCTGGCGGAATTCCTCCAGCACCACGGCCACGTCGTTGCGGGTGACCTGCTTGAGGCTGGCCATGGCGGCGCCGACCTGCTGGACTTCGCGCGCGGTGAGGTACTTGAAGACCTCGGCGGCGGCGTCTTCACCCAGCGACATCATCAGGACGGCGCTGCGCGTCATGCCGTCCATGGGTTTGGAATCATTTTTCATCTTTGGTCATCCAGGTGCGCAGGACCATCGCGACGGCGCGCGGATCCTTGTTCGCCATCGTGCGGGCGCGTTCCAGGTTGTCCTGGTAACGGTCGGTTTCCTTGGCGCGGGCCAGGTCCTGGGCCTCGCGCTGGGCCTCGATGCGTTCGGCCTCGGCCACTTCCGGATCGACCGGCGGGTACAGGTAGTCGCCCACCGAACGGCGCACCTTGCGGTACAGCCACAGGGCCAGCACGCCACCCACCAGCCATGCCAGGATGGTCTTGAACAGCGAGATCATTTCCGGATCGCGCCACATCGGCACGGCCGGCGGGCCATCGTTGAACTGGCTGTTGACCAGGTTCAGCGAGTCGCCTCGGCTCTCGGAATAGCCCATGGCTTCGCGCACCAGGTTGGTGAGCTTGTTCAGTTCCTCGGGCGGCAGGGCCTGCGGCTCGCCATCCTTGTCGCGCACGTAGTTCACCACCACGGCGACCGACAGGCGCTTGAGCATGCCGACCGGCTGCTTGATGTGGCTGATGGTGCGATCGACTTCGTAGTTGGTGGTGGCGTCGCGGCGGTCGCTGACGGTGCCGCCGGCGCCCTGGGCCGGGGTTTGCTGCTGTTGTTGTTGCTGCTGGCCAGGTTGCTGTTGCTGGCCGGGGCGTGCCGGCTGCGTCTGCGGCGGGTTGGCGATGGGGGCCTGGGCGTTGGCGGGCGGCTGGTTGGACAGCGCGCCGGGCACGCCCTGGGCGGGGTTGACGCCACGCTGGTTGGATTCGCTGGTTTGCTGGCTGCGGATCGCAGCCTGGCCCGGCTCCTGGTTGGGACGGTAGACCTCGGAGGTTTCCTCGCGGCGCGAGAAGTCCATCTCGGCGCTGGCCTGGGCATGCACGTTGCCCGGTCCGACCAGCGGATTGAGGATGGTGAGAATGCGTTCGACGGTGCGTTGCTCGGTTTCGCGGACCATGCGCATCTGGTCGGCATCCATGCCCCGGCCTTCGCCGGTGGGCGCGGACAGCAGGCGGCCGTTCTGGTCGACGATCGAGACGTTCTCGGCGGTCAATTCCGGCACGCTCGAGGCGATCAGCCACGAAATGGCGGACACCTGGGCATCGCTGAGGCTGCGGCCCGGGTAGACATTCAGCAGCACCGAGGCGGTCGGCGCCTGGCGTTCGCGCACGAACAGCGATTGGCGCGGCATGGCCAGATGCACGCGGGCATGCTGGACCGTGTTCATGGATTCGATCGAGCGCGCCAGTTCGCCTTCCAGGCCGCGCTGGTAGTTGATCTGTTCGGCGAACTGGCTGGCGCCGAAGCGGGCGTTGTCCATCAGTTCGAAGCCGACCGAGCCGCCACGCGGCAGGCCTTGCGAGGCCAACTGCAGGCGCGCGTCATAGACCCGGTCGGCCGGCACCAGCAGGGCGGTACCGGTATCGTTGTACTTGTAAGGCACGTTCATGGCACCCAGCGCCGTCACGATGGCGCCGCCGTCGCGGTCGTCCAGGTTCGAGAACAGCACCTTGTACTGCGGCTCGCTGCTCCACATCGCCACGGCGACGATCAGCGCGACCAGCGCAGCCGCGGCGCCAAGCAGGATCGGCTTGGGCAGGGCGCGTATCTTTTCCAACACGGGAAACTTCGCCAGAAGCGACGCGCTCAGGGTAGCCTGCTGATTCATTGGCGGCTCCCGCTGGCTTCGCGGAGCAGGGAAAATGACTTCATGTTCGGGTAGGGCAGATTACACATGCAACGTGCTTCTGGTCTGGGGAGAGCCTGGATTATTGCTGCTGCGTTAGCAAACCCAATCGCCGAAAACAGCGGTTTTTTGGCGTTACTTATCCCCTATGTCGACAAGCGGGCGCGCCCCCGCGGATGGGGGCGGCGGCGGCGGGCGCGGCAAGGTCCGCCGCATTCGCCGAAATATCGGGTGTTTTGGCGGCTTTTACCCGCTATGGCGCGGCCGATGCCGGGTTACGCTGCCTGCATCCTGGGCGTAGTCCCTAGTCCCCTCAGCAAGGAATAACGTAATGGCTGTATCAGGCTTGTCCGGCATCGAAAGCATGCTCCAGCAGATGCGCGTGGCGGTTACCAAGGCCGAAACCGGCAACCTGGCCGCCGGCGAGGCCGCGGCCCAGCCCGATGGCTTCGCCGCCGAGCTGCAACGCTCCATCCGCCGGGTTACCACGGCGCAGAACGCCGCCACCGCGCAGGCCAAGGCCTTCGAGCTGGGCGCGCCCGACGTGTCGCTCAACGACGTCATGATCGACCTGCAGAAGGCCAGCATCGGCTTCCAGACGGCGGTCCAGGTTCGCAACAAGCTGGTTGCGGCCTACAAGGAAATCTCCTCGATGGCGGTGTAACGGCCGCTGGCACGAAAAACAAGGGCTGGCGCATGCCAGCCCTTTTTCAGACCGAATCACCCGATTCGGCCGCGCTTGCCAGCCTTCCGGTCAACCTGGCCGGCGCCTGGGCGGCGCTATCTTGCCGTTTTTTCGAGTCTCCAGACGACTTGCTGCAGCCAGGTCTCCTGGCGCGCATCCAGGTTCAGGAACACCGCGCCCAGGTGGCTCATCGGCGGCTCGCCGGTCAGCGACACATGGGTCGGCGGGGGCTCATCGGGGCTGGCGGCCTGGCTCATGGGCTGGCCCGAGATCGGGTATACGTTGCGCACTTCCAGGTTCGCATTCAGCTTGCCTAGTTCGCCGAAGTCGAGCTGCACGTCTTCCAGGACGGAGCCGCGTTGCGGCAGCGCCGGCACCGCCATTTCCACCCGCAGACCGACGCCATCGACCGAAATGTCGCGCACCGAGAAGCTGATCGGCCTGTCGGTGGGCGTGGGACGCCAGGACGCCTGGCAGCGGTTGGCATGGGTGACCAGCGAGGCGCGGAACATCTTGCGGCGCTGGATGCGGGCCAGCCTGTCGGGGAAGGGCGACATCAGGGCCGCGCTGCCATCGTCGAAATGAATCACTTCAGGGCGCGCGACGCGAAAGCGGATCTGCACGCCGCCGTAGGCCGTGGCATGGAAATGGAAGGTGGTGCCACTGAGCAGGCCCATGCTGTCCGTCTGCTCGAAATCGGCGCCGGCATAATCGCGCGGACGCCAGAAAAACTGCCGGGTCTGCTTGTCGGCGCCCAGCACCAGCACGGCCATCTCGCGGTCTGCGGCGTCACGCACCAGGATATGGCTGTCGGGGTGCGTCAGTTCGAAGAGCGCGGCGCGCATGTCTTCCGGCCGCGTGAGCAGGAATTCCGGATCGCTGGCATCCAACACGATGGTCGTCCTTAGAAAGAGGGGTCAGGCGGGCGGCGTGGCTTCTGGAAGCTCGCGCGATTCGAGGCGATAGAGCCAGGCCAGCAATTCTGCCACCGCCACGTACAGTTGGGGGGGAATATGCGAATCCAGGTCCACTTGCATCAGCAGGCCGACGAGTTCGCGCGATTCGTGAACGTACAGGCCGTTTTCCTCGGCCGCGCGCACGATGGTGTCGGCCAGTTGCCCGTAGCCCTTGGCCACCACCCGGGGGGCGGCGTCCTTGTCGTCATAGGATATGGCGACCGCGGCGTTACGGTTGGCGTTCGGGTCCTGGTCGGGTGATGGGGCGTTGCGCA
Source organism: Achromobacter sp. 46006 (assembly GCF_059761975.1). Taxonomy (NCBI): domain Bacteria; kingdom Pseudomonadati; phylum Pseudomonadota; class Betaproteobacteria; order Burkholderiales; family Alcaligenaceae; genus Achromobacter; species Achromobacter sp. 46006. The sequence goes on along the minus strand of NZ_JCBANN010000024.1, from coordinate 54,533 downwards.
TCAGAAGTCCGTGGGAATGACGGGACGCGGATCGACCACGTTCACCACCAGGTGGCTGAGCGTGAGGCCGGCGGCGAGCAGGCGCGAGCGCAATTGGTCCGATGAATCGTTGATCTCTGCCGCGCTGTGAGGCGCGACCACCTGCAACACAAGCTGGTCGCCGGCCAGGTTCAAGCGCGCGTCGACCAGGCCCAGGCGCGGAAGATCGAGTTTGAGGCGGGTGGCCCAGGTGGAGACCGCCGAATCAGGGTCGCCGCCGTAGGGGTCGCGTTCCACTTCCCATTCCATCGGGGCGCCGGGCCAGGCCTCGCCCTGCCAGGAAAGCGCCTGGTTGGCCAGCACGTCGAGTTGCTGGCGCACCAGCACGGTCAGGTCCTGGTGGATGCCGCTGACCGGCGTGCCCGGCGTGGGCGTCTTGGCGCCGGATGCGCTGGGCGTGTCGGCCGCGCGCCCGGTGTCGCTTTGTGCCTGCGCGCGCGGACGGGTGGCGTCGGCCTCGCTGGCATCGCTGCCGCGGGCCAGGCGGGCCTGCGGTTCCTGCCGCAGTTGGGCCGGGTTGCTGCGGCCGAAGACCATGTCGGCCAGGTGCGATTCGTAGAACAGGCCGCTGGTCTGCAGGGCGGTGCGCAGGGCTTGCGCCAGCACCCTGGCCGACGGCGCGGCCCCGGCCAGGGTGGCGTGGGTCGCGGCCGCCGAGTCCTTGGCGCCGGCCGGGGCAGCGCCCGGGCCGGCGGGGCGGCCCGGCCTGGACGAAGCCGCGCCCTCGGTGGTGGTGTCGCTGGCAGCGGCGCTGCCGGGGGCTGGCGTGGCGGAGGCTTGGGCGCCGCTGCCGGCGGGCGTGGTCGTGGCGGAGGAAGGCGAGGCCGGTGCTGGCGCCGCGGCCTGGCCGCTGCCCGGTTGGGCTGGCGCGCCGTTCGCGGAGGCGGAGCCGTCCGCGCTCCAGAGTGGCGCGCGGCCTTGCACTGCCGGGGCGCTTTCAGGGTATTGGGCCAGCAAGGCCAGGATGGCGCGGGCGGTGGTGCCCAGCGTGGTGGGGGCCGAGGCGGTGGTGTCGCTGCTGGTAACCAGGCCGCGCGCGGCCAATGCCAGCGCCGCGGCGGTCTTGGCGTCGATGACAGTGGCGGCGCGATCGCCGCGGCCGCCACCCGTCTGGATGCCCTGGCGGGGGTCGCGGTTCGAGCCGTCGGTCGAGCCGGGCCTGTCCAGGCTGCCGGGCTGGCTGACGGCGTCCGGCCGCGCGCCGGAGACCTGGTTGGCGCTGGCGGCGGACATCGTCGTGCCGAGCACGGCGTCCAACCGCTGCACTAGGACGTTGCCGAGTGCCGCGGGGCCTACGCTCATGCTTCAGGCGCCTGGTAACCGTAGGCCGAAAGCAGGGTCTGCTGGCGTTTCATGCGGCCCAGCAGTTCGCCCAGTCGGGCCAGTTGCGGCAGCGCCAGGTCGCGCGTCATGGCGTCGTTTTCCAGGATGCGCACCAGCAGGTCGTACTTCATGGCGCGGCCGGCCTCGTCCAGTGGTGCGGTTGGCTCTGCGATGCGCAGGCGCTCGACCAGCTCGCAGTATTGTTGCCCGTGGGCCATGGCCGTGTCCCAGTCACCGGCCTGGGCGGCCGTCAACATCTCGCCCGTGATGAGGGCGATCTCCTGGTAGTGTTCCAGAATAGGGGAGGTGTACTGGGTAAGGGACGTCATGGAAATCTCGGGCGTTCGATGGCTGGCTGGATGGGTGTTTCTGGGCCATCAGGGCTGCGTTACACCAGCCGGTCGGTCGATGGAGGTCTGCCAAGCCTCGGCCAGGTCCGCCAACAGGCGGTCGGCAATGTCGAGTTGCTCGGCATCCGCTTTCAGATTCGCCGTCAGCAGGGTGCGGACGATGTAATCGTAGAGCCGGGAGAGGTTGGCGGCGATGTCGCCGCCGGCCTCCATGTTCAACCCGGTCTTCAGGCCTTCATCGACGATCTTGATCGCTTTCGAGATGGCCGCGCCGCGCTCGGCGACCCGGCCTTCCTGCAGGTGGATGCGTGCCTGCCCGATCGCCGCCCGGGCCCCCAGGTACAACAGGGTGATCAGCCGCTCGGGACTCGCACCCAACACCTGGGTTTCCAGGCCGATATCGGCGTAGGAGCGGACGGATTGGGACCCTGTGGGGCGGCGGGCGGCGTAAGTCATTAATGCATCTTCTACAGGTTATTTGCTCGATTTGTTCATCGCCGCAAATTGTTGGGTCAGGTAGTTGGCGGTGGTCTGCATCTGCATGTAGAACTTGTCCAGCGCCACGAAGCGGGTGCGCATCTGGTCGATTTCGGCATCGCTGGCGGCCTTGGCGCGCTTTTGCTGGGCGTCCAGGTCGCTCATGGTCTTGGCCAGGCCGTCGGTGCGCGTTTTCAGCGAGCCGTTGCTGCCCAGCACGTCCTTGAAGGCGGTGTCGAAATTCTTGGCCAGGCCGTTGTCGCCGGTCAGCAGCTTGGTGACGTCGGCCGGGTTCTCGCTCAGCGCCTTGTCGAGCTTGGTCTGGTCGAGCTTGAGCTGGCGCGTCATCGGGTCGGTGGTGATGCCCAGGTCGGCCAGCGAGCGCACCGTGCCTTCTCCCAGCACCGCCTGCAGGGCGCTGGTCACCGACGACTGGATCGAACGCGTGGTGCCGTCGCCGGTCAGCGGCTGGTTGGTGGCCGCCTTGGCGTCGAACGCGGTCAGGTTCTTGATGGTCGTCTGCAGCGCGTTGTAGGTCTTGATGAAGTCCTGGACAGCCTTGCTGGCCACCGACGTGTCGGCTTCCAGCTTGAGCGTGATCGGCTTGCCGGCTTCGGTCTTTTCGGTCAGGTTCAGCGTGACGCCGTCAATGGCCGTGGAAACGTTGTTCGAGCCGCTCTTGACCGTGATGCCGTTGATGATGACTTCGGCATCGGCGGCCTTGGTGTCGGTCATGCCCGAGGTGGTGCCGTCGGGTGCGGTGCTGAACGACAGGATGTCCTGCAGCGACTGGTCGCCGGTGACGGTGATGTTCTTGACCGCGGCCTGGACGCCGGTGTCCTTGGCCGTCAGCATCAGGAAGTTGTTGCCGTTGCCGTCGTTGATGACGGTGGCGCGCAACCCGGACTTGTCGTCGGCGTTGATGGCCTTGACGATGCCGTTGAGCGAGGTGTCGTCCTTCAGGTCGATGGTGCGCTTGGTGCCGTCGGCCAGCTCGATCTCGAACGAGCCGGTGTCGCCATGCTTGGCGGTACGGTCGGCCACCGCGCCGGATTGCAGGCTCTGGGCCCGCGCCAGGCTGTTCACTTCGATGGTGTATTGGCCCGCGACGGCGCCCTCGGCGGCCACGGTGGCCGTCAAGGCGGTGCCGCCGGTGACGCTGCCCTTGATGGCGGCCATTGTCTCGGTCTTGCCCAGCACGCCGGCCGACTTCTGCAGCGCTTCCAGCGCGCTTTGCAACTGCGCATAGGCGTCGATGCGGGTCTGGTAGCTTTGGGCGCGGGTGGTGTAGATCGAGAGCTTCTTGTCCTCGGCGGCCTGCAGGTCCGACAGGATCTTTTCCAGGGGCAAGCCGGAAACCGAACCGAGGTTAGTGATAGAGGCCATGTGAAATTCCTTCCTAGCGATGCGATTCTGTCAAAAATAGGGTGCCGGCGATTGGCCGGGTAAGGGCATAAGGCGGGCCTAATTCGATGCTTCTGTCATCGAGTAGCGCCGGAACGGGCTTAGCAAAAAAATTGGTGCCATATCAAGCCGTGGTTTTGATGCCGTTTCCTTGCATGTTGACGATCATTTTGGCGATCTTCAGTACGGCTTCACTCGGGATGGTGCGCAGGACGTCCCCCGATTGCGCGTCGATTACGGACACCACCACCTGATGCACGTCGGGATCGACTTCGAACTGCAGTTGGGTCGACCAGGCTTTCATTTGCTCGTTGATCTCGTCGAGCGCCTTGTCCAGGGGCAGTTTCTGCGACGTGGACTGCTCCGAGGTGGCGGAGTCGGCGCCGCCGCTGTTGCTGCTGGCGACCGCTGGCGCGACGGAGATCGACGGATCGGCGGCAGCCGGCAGGGTCGCGACCGGCGCGGGTGCCGGGGCGAACGCCGCGGGGGCTAAGGGGGTTACGGCCATGATCACTCCAACGGCGATGTGGGCGTCTCGGAGGAACGCGCTGTTTTCAGGGAATTCTCAGCTACGATTACGGCAGCCCCGCAAGGAACTTTAGCCCCGGGCGGTTGCGGTTGTTTCATGTGCTAACAAGTTTGGATCGGGCAATGAGTGTCAAGACGGCGTTGCGAGTCATAGAAATCATCGAAACCTATGCCCGGGAGAAGCGCGCCTTGCCGTTGTCGGAGCTGGCCCGGCTGCTGGATGTGCCGGTGTCGAGCTGCCTGGCGCTGATCCGCACCCTGACCGGACTGGGCTATCTCTATGAAACCGGCCGCCGCCAGGGCTATTACCCGACCGGCCGCCTGCTGGCGATGGCGCAGCGCATCGCCCGCGCCGACCCGGTGCTGGACCGGGTCTATCCCAGCCTGGTGGAATTGCGGGACGCAACGCGGGAGACCGTCGTCTTCGCCAAGCTGACCCAGGATGGCAGGGTGGTGTACCTGGACGTGCTGGACTCGCCCCATACGATCCGATATGCGCCGGTTGCGGGCGAGTTCAAGGACGTACACGCCAATTCGCTGGGAAAAGCGCTCATGTCGCTGATGGACGAGCCGGCCCGCGATGCCTTGCTGGCGGCCACGCCACTGACGCGCTACAACGCGCGCACGCTGGTGACGCGCGAGGCGGTGCTGGCGGACATCGACCAATCGCGCCAGCGCGGCTGGTTCATGAACAGCGGCGAGTCGATTCCGGACGTCGGCGCCATCGCCTGGCCTGTGACGCTGTCGGGCGAGCACTACGCCATTTCGGTCGGCGGTCCGATCTATCGCATCGAGCCGTGCCAGGAAGAATACGCGCGCATCCTGCGATCGGCCTGCACCGGCCTGGAACAGCAGTCCTGAAGGCGAGCCCGGGCCGGTGCGGGCCGATCCGGGCGCGACGCGGCCTCAGTACGACTTGGGCAGCCCCAGCACTTTCTCGGCGATGAAGCACATGATCAGTTGCGGGCTGACCGGCGCGATGCGGGGAATGAAGCTTTCGCGCAGCAGCCGCTCGACGTGGTATTCCTTGGCGTAGCCCATTCCGCCCAGCGTCATCACCGCCGTCTGGCAGGCGTTGTACCCGGCTTCGGCCGCCAGGTACTTGGCGGCGTTGGCGGCGGGGCCGCAGGGCTGGCCGGCGTCGTATTGGCTGGCGGCCTTGAACACCATCAGGTCGGCCGCCTCCAGTTGCATCCAGGCCTGCGCCAGCGGGTGCTGGATGCCCTGGTTCTGGCCGATGGGGCGGCCGAATACCTTGCGCTCGCCCGCGTAACGCACCGCCCGTTCGAGGGCGGCGCGGCCGATGCCGACCGCCTCGGCGGCAATCAGGATGCGTTCCGGGTTCAGGCCGTGCAGGATGTACTCGAAGCCGCGGCCTTCCTCGCCGATGCGGTCGGCGACGGGAATTCGCAGGCCGTCGATGAACAGCATGTTCGAATCCACCGCCTTGCGGCCCATCTTCTCGATCTCGCGCACCTCGACCTTGGCGCGGTCCAGGTCCGTATAGAACAGCGACAGCCCCTGGGTCGGCTTGGCGACATCCGCCAGGGGTGTGGTGCGGGCCAGCAACAGCATCTTGTCGGCCACCTGGGCGGTCGAGATCCAGATCTTGCGGCCATGCACCACGTATTCGTCGCCCTGGCGCTCGGCGCGGGTGCCGAGCTTGGTGGTATCCAGGCCGGCATCCGGCTCGGTGACGGCAAAGCAGGCTTTCTGGCGCCCCGAGATCAGGGGCGGCAGCCAGCGGGCGCGCTGCGCGTCATTGCCGAACACCACCACCGGGTTCAGGCCGAAGATGTTCATGTGCACGGCCGAGGCCCCGGTGAAACCGGCGCCCGAGGCGGCGATGGTCTGCATCATCAGCGCGGCCTCGGTCATGCCCAGGCCGGCGCCGCCGTGCTCCTGCGGCATGGCGATGCCGAGCCAGCCGTCGCGCGCCAGGTCGGCGTGCAGCGGTTCGGGGAAGCCGCCTTCGCGGTCGCGTTCCAGCCAGTATTCGTCGGGATAGCGTTCGCAGATGCGCGACACGGCGTCGCGCAAGGCCAACTGGTCGGGGGTGAATTCGAAGTCCATCAGGGGGTTCCGTCCTGGGTGATGCGATGGGTGAAGAGGGCGTCGATGGCCGTGTCGTCGTAGCCAGCCTCGGCCAGCACTTCGCGGCTGTGCTGGCCCAGGGTCGGAGCCGGGCGCCGGATGGCGGTCGGTGTGCCCTGGTAGCGGCCGAGCGGGGCGGGGGTGCGCAGGCGGCCTTCGGTGGGGTGGTCCTGCTCCTGCACGAAGCCGGTGGCCGCCAGGTGTTCGTCCCCCAGCAGGTCGTCCACCGTGTAGAGCTGCGAGGCGGGGATGTCGGCTTGCGCCAGGTCCCGCAGCCAGTCGCCGCTGGGACGGGTGCGGATCACGTCGGCGACGAAGGCGTAGACCTCGTCGATGTGCGCGGCGCGCGCGCCATGGGTATGAAAGCGCGGGTCCTGTCCCAGCTCGGGTTGGCCGATCATGGCGAAGAAGTTGCGCCAGTGCTTGTCGTTGTAGATCAGCAGGCAGATGTAGCCGTCGGCGGTGGCATAGGGACGGCGGTGCGGCGCCAGCAGCCGCGCGTAGCCGGTGGGGCCGAGCGGCGGCTCGAAGGTGGCGCCGCCCAGGTGGTCGCCCAGCACCAGGTGGGCCATGCCTTCGAACATGGGAATTTCAACCTGCTGGCCCTGGCCGCTGGCGCGCGCATGCAGCACCGCCGAGACCAGCCCGATGGCGACGTGCAGGCCGACCGCGCGGTCCGCCAGTGTCAGCGGCGCGTAGCGTGGCACATCGCCACTTTGCCGCGCCGAGAGCGCAGCGATGCCGGTCTGGCCCTGGATCAGGTCATCGTAGGCGGGGCGGCCTGCATAGGGGCCGGCCTCGCCGAAGCCGTAGGCGCCCAGGTAGACGATGCGCGGACTGCGCGCCGCCACCGCTTCGTACGACAGGCCCAGCCGGGCCATGGCCTGGGGGCGGATGTTGTAGAGCAGGGCGTCGCAGCTCTCGGCCAGGCGCAGGCAGGCCTCGCGGCCTGCCGGGGTCTTCAGGTCCAGCACCACCGAGCGCTTGTTGCGGTTCAGGTGCAGGTACAGGTGTCCCATGCCCGGATTGCGCATCGGACCGACGGCGCGCATGTTGTCACCGGCGGGCGACTCCACCTTGATGACGTCGGCGCCCAGGTCGGCCAGCACCTGGGTGGCATACGGGCCCATCACGACCGAACTGAGGTCGAGGATGCGCACGCCGGCCAGGGGGCCGGCGGCTTGCGCGGCGGTGGCGGCGGATATCGTCATTGCCGTTCGATTCCCGCATCGCGGATCAGCTTGCCCCACAGGTCACGCTGTTCGCTGACGAATTGGGCGAACGCTTCCGGCGTGCTGGAGAAAGCATCGAAGCCCAGGTCGGCCAGGCGCTTGCGTACGTCAGGTTTGGCGACCACCTGCTTGATGGCGGCGTTGAGCCTGGCCACCACCTCGGGCGGCATGCCGGCCGGGCCGAAGTAGCCGTTCCAGGAGTTCAGGTCGAAGTCCGGCACGCCCGATTCCGCCATGGAGGGCAGGTCCGGCACGATGGTGCTGCGGGCGGCGGTGGAGACCGCCAGCGCCCGCAACTGTCCCGACTGTACGAAGGGCAGGCCCGAAGCCAGGTCGGTGAACATGAAATCGACCTGACCGCCGACCACGTCGGTCAGCCCCTGCGGCGTGCCCTTGTAGGGCACGTGCAGAATGTCGATCTTGGCGCGGTTGGCCAGCGTGGCGCCGGCCACGATGCCGGTGCTGTTGCCGCTGGCGTAGGTGATGCGGCCCGGATGCTGGCGGGCGTCGGCGATCAGCTCGGCCACCGTTTTCCAGGGACGCTTGGGATTGACCACCAGGATGAACGGCAGGTTGCCGCCGCGCGCGATCGGCGTGAAGTCCTTGACCGGGTCATAGGGGACATTTTTCATCAGCCACGGGGCGGCCGAATGCGAGGTGTTGGTGGTTACGAACAGCGTATAGCCGTCCGGCTTGGCGCGCGCCACGTAGTTGGCGGCGATGGTGGCGTTGGCGCCGGGCTTGTTCTCGACCACGATCTGCTGCCCCAGGATGGTCGATAGTTCGGCGCCGAAGATGCGGCCAACCGCGTCGGTGCCCGATCCGGCCGGAAAGGGCACGATCAGCGTGATGGGCTTGTTCGGATAGTCCGTGGCGTGGGCCAGGGGCAGGGTCAGCAGGGCCGCGCCGCCGACCACGGCGGCGCGCAACAGGCGCGATAGTTGCATGGTTTGTCTCCAGATGGTGGGAAACCGGACGCGGCTCTGCGGCCACTGCCCGGGAATGCCGGGGGAGCCGGCGCCTCAGGCGCCGGCCTTGGACGCCGGGAAACCGCGGATGACGCGGTCGGGCGATTCTTCGTAAGGCGGGGTGTAGATCACCAGCAAGCGCGCCGGCTCGTCGCTGGTGACGGTGAATACATGGGGAATGTCGGGCGGGAAGTAGCAGCAATCACCTGGCCCCATGTCGGCCCATTCGTCCTGGACCTGGGCGCGGGCGGTGCCGGACAACAGGTAACAGACCTGCTCGATGCCCGGATGGGCGTGCGGTAACGCCCCCTTGCCCTTGTCGATCACCCCCAGCAGCACTTCCACGCCGCGGGCGCCGACGGTATCCGGGCCGATCAGGCGGCGGTTCAGGGTGCCGGTGTGGTTGGCCGGGTGGTAGCCAGGCACATCGGCTTCGCGGACCAGCCAGGCCGGGGTGCGTTGCGGTGTCATGTCTCTTCCTTATTCAATTCTCATATGTGAATTCATTTTTACGTATGAAAAAAACATCGGCAAGCGGTTTTTCCCGGATATCCCTTGCCGCGCCCCGGGGGATTAGGGAAAACACCGGGCGTGCGCTGCTAAAATCCCGGGTTGTTCACCTTTTCGATCCCGCCATGCCTTCTGCCCTCAAGCCCGCCGCCGGTGCCTCCCTGTCCGATTGGCTGCAGTACCTGGAATCCCTCCACGCCACCGCGATCGACATGGGCCTGGAGCGTGTGCGGGACGTGGCGGCGCGCATGGACTTGGCCTTGCCCGGCGTGAAGTTCGTGGTCGGCGGCACCAACGGCAAGGGGTCGACCTGCGCCATGCTCGAAGCCATCCTGCTGGCGGCGGGCTACAAGGTGGGCCTGTACACCTCGCCGCACCTCATCGATTTCAACGAGCGCGCCCGTGTCAACGGCCAGATCGCCTCGGACGAGACGTTGATCGAGCAGTTCATCGCCGTCGAGGCGGCGCGCGGCGAGACCTCCCTGACGTATTTCGAGTTCACCACCCTGGCGATCCTGCGCCTGTTCGCGCAGTCGAGGCTGGACGCGGTGGTGCTGGAAGTGGGCCTCGGTGGGCGCCTGGATGCGGTCAACATCGTCGATGCCGACTGTGCCATCGTCACCAGCGTCGACCTGGACCACATCGACTACCTGGGCGACACGCGCGAGAAGATCGGCTTCGAGAAAGCCCATATCTACCGCGCTGGCCGACCGGCCGTGTGCGCCGATCCGGTGCCGCCGCAATCGTTGCTCGATTACGTCGGGCAGATCGGCGCCGATCTGTGGCTGTTCGGGCGCGACTACAACTATTCGGGCGATCGCCAGCAATGGGCCTACGGCGGGCGCGAGCAGCGCCGCAGCGCGCTGGCCTATCCGGCGCTGCGCGGCGCCAACCAGCTATTGAACGCCTCGGCCGCGCTGGCCGCGCTGGAATCGGTGCGTGACCGCCTGCCGGTGCCGCAGCAGGCGGTGCGCCAGGGCCTGTTGCAGGCCTCGCTGCCGGGCCGGTTCCAGATACTGCCGGGCCAGCCGACGGTGATCCTGGACGTTGCCCACAACCCGCACGCCGCCGCGGTGCTGGCCCAGAATCTGGACAACATGGGCTTCCATCCCTATACCTATGCGGTATTCGGCATGCTCAACGACAAGGACCTGGCCGGCGTGCTGGCCAAGCTTGGCAGTCGCGTCGATCACTGGTTCTGCGCCGGGCTGCCGGGGCCGCGCGGCGGCAGCGGCGAGCGCCTGGCCGAGCGGGTGGCCGCCGCGCTGCCGGCGGCGGCTGCCGGGGCCGAGGCGCCTGGCGTTTCGGCCTGCGCGGATCCCGCCCAGGCCTTTGCCGAAGCGCGCGAACGGGCAGGGGAGAATGATAGAATCGTGGTGTTCGGATCATTTCTCACCGTGGCCTCGGTTTTGCAGTCGCTGGGTCGCAAGGCATAGGCAAACGCGGCCCAAGCCAAACCGGGTGTAGCGTCGTGGCGGTCCGCCGCCATACCTGCCGCAAGGAATTCTCTCCCATGGGTTTTTTCAAACGCAAAGATCCCGCCGACCAGGCGCAGCCCTCCAAGCGAGCGGCGGTGCCCAGCGAGGTCCAGGCGGCGGAATTGCGCGGGCGCGCCCGGCGCCGGCTGGCCGGTGCGATCGCGCTGGTGCTGGCCGCTGTCATCATCCTGCCCATGGTGCTGGATTCCCAGCCGGTGCCGGTCGCCGACAACATTCCCATCAAGGTGCCGGAGCGCAACACGCCCTTCCAGCCGCAAGTGAGCGAACCGCAAGTCGCCGTGCCGGCGGCCTCCGGCAGCGCGCCCGCCGAGCCTTCGGCCGCCGCGACGCCGCCGTCCTCGCCGTCGCAGACGACCGCCCCGCCCGCCACGGCCACGCCGCCCGCCACGACTGCGCCGGCTGCGACGCCGCCGCAGGTCGCCGCCACCACGGCGCCGCGCGCCCAACCGCCCAAGCCCGAACCCAAGCCGGAGCCCAAGCCCGAACCCAAGCCGGCCGCTCCCAAGCCCGAGCAACGCTCGGACGATGGCGCACGCGCCCTGGCCCTGCTCGAGGGCCGTGCCGCGCCGGCGTCCAAGCCGCAGGCCACCAAGGGCAACTTCGTGCTGCAGATCGCCGCCTACACCACGTCCGAGGACGCCCAGTCGCGCCGCGACAAGCTGCACCAGGCCGGTGTCACCAACGCATTCGTCGAGCAGGCTTCCATCGGAGGCAAACAGCAGTACCGTCTGCGGGTGGGGCCGTTCCCCTCGCGCGAGGCGGCGCAGGCGGCCCAGGCGCGGTTGCGCACCCTGGGCTATGACAACGGTTTCATCGCCGCCCAATAGTGACCGGCTTCGACTTCGTCGTGCTGGCCATCCTGGTGGTATCGGGTGTGCTGGGCCTGGTGCGCGGCCTGCTCAAGGAAGTGCTGTCGCTGGTCGCGTATCTGCTGGCCTTCGTGGCCGCGATCTGGTGGGGCCCCACGGTCTATACCTGGCTGGAGCCCTATATCGAGACGACGCTGCTGCGCATGGGTGTCTCGTACGCGGTGGTTTTCATTATCGTGCTGCTCGGCGTGGGATTGGTCAACATGACGCTTGCCGCCTTGATTCGCAGTACCGGGCTGAGTCCGGCCGATCACGGCCTGGGGGGCATGTTCGGGCTGGCCCGGGGGCTGGTGATCGTGCTGGCGCTGGTCGCCGCCGCCGGCTACACGCCGCTGCCGCAGGAGCCGTGGTGGCAGGACGCCATGTTTTCGCATTCGGCCATCGAGGCCATCAAACATATCAAGACGTGGCTGCCGCCGTCCCTGGCGACATGGCTGCCGTATTGATTAGCTTCACATCAACCAGGAAATCTCACCATGTGTGGAATCGTAGGGGTCATCGGGCGCGGGCCGGTCAACCAGCTGCTCTATGACAGCTTGCTGCTGTTGCAGCATCGCGGGCAGGACGCCGCGGGCATCGCGACGTCGCAAGGCAACCAGTTCAATATGTACAAGGCGCACGGCCTGGTGCGCGACGTATTCCGCACGCGCAACATGCGTGCCCTGCCGGGCACCTCGGGCGTGGGCCAGGTGCGCTATCCCACCGCCGGCTCCAGCGCCAGCGAGGAAGAGGCCCAGCCGTTCTACGTCAACGCCCCGTTCGGCATCATGTTCGCCCACAACGGCAACCTGACCAACTGGCGCGAGCTGCGTGAATCGCTCTACCGCGTCGACCGCCGCCACATCAACACCAATTCCGACTCGGAAGTGCTGCTGAACGTGCTGGCCCACGAGCTGCAATCGGCCGCCAGCGGCGTCTCGCTCGATGACGACGCCATGTTCCGCGCGGTTGCCGCCGTGCACAAGCGCGTGCGCGGCGCCTACGCCGTGGTGGCGCAGATTTCCGGCTACGGCCTGCTGGCGTTCCGCGATCCCAACGGCATCCGTCCGCTGTGCATCGGCCGCCAGGAAACCGACGAAGGCGTGGAATGGATGGTGGCCTCGGAGTCCGTAGCCCTGGAAGGCAGCGGCTTTGCCTTCGTGCGCGACGTCGAGCCGGGCGAAGCGGTGTTCGTCGACCTGGACGGCCGTTTCGTCAGCCGCCAGTGCGCCGACAATCCGCAGCTGGTGCCCTGCATCTTCGAATACGTCTACTTCGCCCGCCCGGATTCGCTGATCGATGGCGTATCGGTGTACGACGCCCGCCTGCGCATGGGTGAATACCTGGCCGACAAGGTCGCGCGCAACATGCGCCTGGGCGACATCGATGTGGTCATGCCGATTCCCGATTCCTCGCGTCCGGCCGCCATGCAGCTGGCCGCCCGCCTGAACCTGGACTACCGCGAAGGCCTGATCAAGAACCGCTATGTCGGCCGCACCTTCATCATGCCCGGCCAGGCCGTGCGCCGTAAGTCCGTGCGCCAGAAGCTCAACGCCATCGGCATGGAATTCAAGGGCAAGAACGTGCTGCTGGTGGACGACTCCATCGTGCGCGGCACCACCAGCCGCGAGATCGTCGACATGGCGCGCGCCGCCGGCGCCAACAAGGTGTACTTTGCCTCGGCCGCGCCTCCGGTGCGCTTCCCCAACGTCTACGGCATCGACATGCCGACGCAGAGCGAACTGATCGCCACCGGCCGCAGCGACGAGGAAATCGCCCGTGCCATCGGCGCCGACAGCCTGGTCTACCAGGACCTGCAGGACATGCAGCAGGCCGTGCGCGACCTCAATCCGAAGCTGTCGCGCTTCGAGGCATCCTGCTTCGACGGCGAATACATCACCGGCGACATTACCGCGGAATACCTGGCGCGCCTGGGCCAGTCGCGCGGCGAGTCGGGCGATGGCGAAGGCGCCAGCGGCCTGCAGTTCAACATGGGTTATGCGGCCAACGACGCCTGACATTGGCGCGTGCCCCATGAAAAACCGCTCCCTCGGGAGCGGTTTTTTTTGGCCGCCGTCACCACAGGCTGTCGCCGCTGGCTTCCAGATGGGTCAGGTACAACCGCAGGTCGAATTCGTATTGGTGGTATTGCGGCTCCATCAACCGGCACAGGTTGTAGAAGGCCTTGTTGTGGTCCTTTTCCTTCAGGTGCGCCAGCTCGTGCACCGTGATCATCTTCAGGAATTCCTCCGGCACCGTCTTGAACAGCGTGGCCACGCGGATCTCGTGCTTGGCCTTGAGCTTGCCGCCCTGGACCCGCGAGATAAAGGTGTGCTGGCCCAGCGCATGCTGGATCACGTGGATCTTGCTGTCGAAGGCGATCTTGCTGAGCGGCGCGCCGTTGCGGATGTAGGTGTTCTTCAGGTCCACCACATAGTCGTACAGCGCTTTGTCGGTGCGCACGCCGTGCGCACCGGCGGGGTAGCGGGCGCGCAGCGCGGGCCCGAGCTTCCCTTGGTCCAACAGGGAGCGGGCCTGCGCCAGCAGCGGTTCCGGATAGCCGGTCAGGTATTTCACGATGTCAGAACGGAATGTCGGCCGTTACGCGCAAGCGCGACCGCTTGTCGGTTCGCGCGTGGCGCCAGGCCGTTTGGCCTGTAGGTAGGGGGGCTCAGGCGCCACGGCCGCGGCCGAACGCCGCGGGCAATGCCATGAACAGCAGGATCACGAACAGCGCCAGGCTCCACAGGGCGTACTCGATGCCCAGCACCGGCACCACCGCGTCCATGCAGGTGGCATAGATGCCGAACAGCCAGGGCACGCCGCCGTCCAGGCCGATGCCGGTCATGAAGCGATCGGCGAAAGTCTGGTCGCAGGACAGCATCTTGGCGGCCACGGTGTATTGGTACCAGGCGGCGGCGATGCCGCTGATCGACAGCAGGCCGGCCAGGCCGGCGCAGATGCGCGTCAGTACGCGGCCACCGCCGAAACCGCCGACCAGGGCGATGGCGCCGATCACCAGGTAGATCAGGCGCTGCAGCACGCACCAGGCGCATGGCGGCATGTCGAAGACGTATTGGGAAACCAGCGCGATGCCGACGGCACCGAAGCAGAAGAGGGCGATCAGGCGGAGCAGGCGTTCTGAACGAGAAGTCATGGTTGTTGCAGGATGTGGGTTCGGCGGGAGGGGCTCCCGCGGGATGGTCGGCGCGGCCGCCAGGCGTTAGGCCTTGGGAATCGGAATTGGTTGCATGACCTGCTGCAGGACTCCCAGCAGCAGTTCGCGCGAGCCTTCCCAGAAGATCTGCACGCCCAGGCACAGCATGATGAAGGCCGACATGCGCATGAACACGGCGGTGCCATTATCGCCCAGCCGGTGCAGCATCTGCGCGGCAAAGCGCAGGCAGATGTACAAAGTCAGCGAAACGACCAAGATGCCGGGGATCGAGCCGCCCAGCCGCAGCAGGCTCAGCACGTGGTTCTGGTCGCGCAGCGACACGCCCACGGTGATGGCCGCGGCGATCGAGCCGGGGCCGCAACTGATGGGGAAGGTCAACGGATAGAAGGCCCGGCTCCTGGCCATCTCGGGGGTGAACGATTCGGCCATGCGGGCGACCCGCTCGGTGTCGGCGTCGGGCGAATTGACCAGGCGCCAGGCGCTGGCGATGACCAGCATGCCGCCGCCCACCCGCACGATCGACAGCGAGATGCCGAAGAAGCTCAGCAGTACGTTGCCCGCCACCATCGCCACGATCAGCATCAGTCCGACATTGATGGCGACGCGCTTGGCCAGCACCGTGCGGGTCGACGACGAGGCGCCTTCGGTGAGCGACAGGAAGATGGGGGCGATGGCCGGTGGGTTCAGGAACGGCAGCAACGTGGCCAGCGCGAAGAAGAAGCTGGTCCCCAGCACCCGCAAGTATTCGTTTAGCTCCATCGCACGGTATCGCCAAGCCGAAAACCCGGATTGTATGCGGTTGGCCGCGCCCTGGCGATGGCGCGGCGAGCGATCAGGCGGCCTGTTGCCGGGCTTCGTCGCCGGCCAGCGCGTCCAGGATGTCGCGCTCGAATTGCATCTGGCTGCGGGGGCGCGCCAGCGCCGCGCCGTCGACGATGAACACGTCTTCCACCCGGTCGCCCAGCGTCATGATCTTGGCCATCAGCAGGTTCACCTCGTGCTGGGCGAAGACCCGCGCCAGCGCGTGCAGCAGGCCGGGGCGATCGGTCGCGGTGACCGACAGGCGCCACGAGGTGCTGCGTTCGTCGGGCTGCAATTCCGCCTGCGGCATGATCGGAAACACGCGCGACATGCGCGACTGGCGCCCGCGGCCGTAATAGCCGCCGCGGCTGGGCTGCACCTGGGCCGCGGCCTTGGCGTCCTTCAGGCGCTCGGCCAGTTCGTGTTCGACCAGCGTGGCCTGGGCGCGCAGGTCGCTGGCGCCTTCGGGCAACAGCACGATGAAGCTGTCCAGCGCCCAGCCATGGCGGGTGGTGTGGATGCGGGCGTCCTGCACCGACAGGGACTTGGCGTCGAAATACCCGCAGATCGCCACGAACAGGTCGGGCGCGTCGCGGGTGTACACCATGATCTGCAGGCCCTCGCCCTGCTCGGTGGGGCGAGCGCGCACCACCGCGTGGTCCGGCGCCACCTGGTGGTACAGATGGCGCGTATGCCAGGCGATGTCGGAGGCGTCGTGGCGCAGGAAATACGCCACGTCGAGCTGATTCCAGAAGGCCTCGCGGGCGTCGTCGCGCAGGCCGGCCAGGCGCGTCAGGCGCGCGGCCTCTTCCTTGCGTTCGGTCAGCACCGTGTGGGCGTCGGCATGGGCGCCGCCCAGCGCGGCCAGGGTCAGCTTGTACAGGTCCTCGAGCAGCTTGCCCTTCCAGGCGTTCCAGACCTTGGGGCTGGTGCCGCGGATATCGGCCACCGTCAGCAGGTAGAGCGCCGTCAGGTGGCGTTCGTCCTTGACCGTGGCGGCGAACTCCTGGATCACGGCGGGGTCGGACAGGTCGCGCTTTTGCGCCACGGCCGACATCAGCAGGTGCTGGCGCACCAGGAATTCGACCAGCCTGGCGTCCTCGGGCTCCATGCCGTGATCGTGGGCGAACTTGCGCACCTCGCGCGCGCCCAGTTCGGAGTGGTCGCCGCCGCGCCCCTTGGCGATGTCATGGAACAGCGCCGCCACGTACAACAGCCAATGGCGGTCCAGGCCGGCGATCAGCTGGCTGGCCAGCGGGTATTCCTGGGCGTGCTCCGGCATGGTGAAGCGGCGCAGATTGCGCACCACCGCCAGCGTGTGCTGGTCCACCGTGTAGGCATGGAACAGGTCGTGCTGCATCTGGCCGACGATGCGGCGGAACACCGGCAGGTAGCGCGGCAGGATGTTCAGCATGGTCATGCGGCGCAGTTCATGCACGATGCCGCGCGGCTGCTGCAGGATCTGCAGGAACAGCTTGCGGTTGACCGGATTGCGGCGGAACTGCGCGTCGATGCGGTGGCGCGAATGCCAGATGGCGCGCAGCGTGCGCGCCGACATGCCGGTCAGCTCGGGGTGCTGCTGCATCACCAGGAAGGCGCGCAGCAGCAGCGTGGGATTGCGCTCGAAACCATCGTCGCGAATGATATCGAGGCGGTCGCGCAGGTTGCGGAAATCGTCGTCGATGTCGCGCGCGTCGCTGTCCGGGCGCGGGAACAGTCGTTCCTCGATGTTCTGCACCAGGATGCCGTTGAGCTGCGTCACCAGGCGCGCGGCCCAGTAGTAGCGCTGCATCAGCAGCTCGCTGCCGCGGCGCGTGGCGGTGGCGTGGATGCCGTAGACCTCGGCCAGGGCCGGTTGCAGGTCGAACAGCACGCGGTCCTCGCGCCGGTTGGCGAGCAGGTGCAATTCGATGCGCAGGCGTTTGAAAGCCTGCTCCGCCTTGCGCAGGTCGCGCGCCTCGGACGGTGTCAACAGGCCGGCCTGCGCCACCGCGCGCCAGTTTTCGCCAAAACCGGCCGCGCGCGCCATCCACAGGATCACCTGCAGGTCGCGCAGGCCGCCGGGCGATTCCTTGCAGTTCGGTTCGAGCGCGTAGGGCGTGTCCTGGTAGCGCGCGTGGCGCTGCTGCATCTCGACGCGCTTGGCGCGAAAGAACGCGCGCGCATCCAGTCGCGACTGGGTGGCGGCTTCGAACTTCTTCATCAGCGCGCGGCTGCCCGCCAGCCAGCGCGATTCGAGCAGCGCGGTCTCGACCGTGATGTCGGCGTCGGCCTCGCGCTCGCAGTCCTCGATGGTGCGCACGCTGTGGCCGGGTTCCAGGCCCAGGTCCCAGAGCGCGGCGACCAGGCGCTCGATGGCGGACTCGTCTTCGGCGGTGGGCACGTGCGGCAGCAGGATCAGCAGGTCGACATCCGAATGCGGGTACAGCTCGCCGCGGCCGTAGCCGCCGACCGCCGCCAGCGTGGCGCCGGCCGGCAGGGGGGTGTGCTTGACCAGGTCGCGCAGCGCCGCGTCGACGATGCGGCGCAGGTCGCCCAGCAGCGTGTCGGGGCGTTCGTGTTCGCGGAACTGGGCCACCGCGGTGCGCCGGGATTCCTGGATGCGTTCGCGCAGGGTACTGAGGATATCGGCGGTCATGGTGGCGGACGGGCCGGGGTCAGACGGCGGGAATGACGATCGGTTCGGTGATGAAGGCGGGCGGCTTGGGCATGCCGGGCGATAGTGTCAGGACCTCGTAGCCGGTGTCGGTGACGCAGACAGCATGCTCCCATTGCGCCGACAGGCTGTGGTCGCGCGTCACGACCGTCCAGCCGTCGGACAACTGGCGGATCTCGCGGCGGCCGGCGTTGATCATCGGTTCGATGGTGAACAGCATGCCCGTCACCAATTTCACCCCGGTGCCCGGCTTGCCATAATGCAGCACTTGCGGGTCTTCGTGGAAGCGCTGGCCGATGCCGTGGCCGCAGAACTCGCGCACTACCGAGAAGCCGTTGGCCTCGGCATGCTTCTGGATGGCATTGCCGACGTCACCCAATGTGGCCCCGTTTTTTACCTGCTGGATGCCTTTCCACATGCATTCGAAGGTGATGTCGGTCAGGCGGCGCGATAGGATCGACTGTTCGCCCACGGCGTACATGCGGCTGGTGTCGCCGAACCAGCCGTCCTTGATGATGGTGACGTCGATGTTGAGGGAGTCCCCGTTTTTCAGGGCCTTGTCGCCGGGGATGCCGTGGCACACCTGGTGGTTGACCGAGGTGCAGATGGCGCCCGGGAAGGGCGGATAGCCGGGCGGGGCGTAGCCGACGGTGGCGGATTTCACCTTGAGCTCGTCGGTCAGGTATTCCAGGCAGAGGCGGTCCAGTTCCCCGGTGGTGACGCCAGGCTTGACGTAGGGGGTGATGAAATCGAGGACTTTGGCGGCGTCCTGGCAGGCCGCGCGCATCTTGGCCAGGTCGGCCGGATTGGTAATGGTGCCCATGGAATGACTGACGAATCTCGCTTGAATGTCTGCTTGAAAGAATAGTAGAATTATAGGCTTCCCTAAAATTTTGGGGAGCAATCTGGGTAGCGGCAAGCGCCGATCCCGGCGGGTGGGGATGGAATCATCCTGGCCACCCGGTTGGTTGTTCGACCCTGCGTGTCGGGTCGCACCGCATCTTGTGAGATCGGTGGCGGGTTCTGGAGTTTCATCGCAAGCGAAGGTTGTGGTGGGAATTCGGGCTGGTCGCCAGGTTCCGGGAGGCGGGGCGGCGCGGCAGGTGGGCGAGGGCGGCGGGCCGGGAAGGTTGGGGCGTGTACATCTTCCAGGCCGGGGCGCTGCGTGCTCGCAAGCCCGGTCATGTTTTCGAGCAGCGATGCAGGTTCAGGGTGGCTGCCGGCTTAAGTTCTTGGAAAGCCCGGTTTTTTAAAAAACCTGGCTTTCCTGAAGAAATGCCCCCGGCGACTGATGCGCGCGATGGTTGCGAAACCAGGGCGCGAGAGAGCTGGATTTCGCTGCCAACAAAACAGGTCCGGGTGCGCTGGAAGAAACTGCCAGGGATTTCCTGGCGGGTCGGACGGCGCGATGCGTGCGGGCGGGGCAAGGCGCCTTGTCGTGGCGGCCGTCTGGGTTTATCGCGGCAGCGTAGCAGCAGGCGCCAAGGGCATCGCCCGGCAGCGTCGGAGTATTGCGGCAGTGATCGGCCGGCCCGGTTAAAATCGTTATCCATCCCGCATTGTGCGGGAAATCGCGCGCAACACCACCCAGGGTGTCAGCCACAGGCTGATGCAGGTGCGGCGCAAGAAATCAACCCTTGGAGAAAGTTATGTCTTTGATGCGCGAAATGCTGGAAGCGGGTGTCCACTTTGGTCACCAGACCCGCTACTGGAACCCCAAGATGGCCCCCTTCATCTTCGGCCATCGCAACAAGATTCACATCATCAACCTGGAAAAGACGGTT
Organism: Achromobacter sp. 46006; assembly: GCF_059761975.1. NCBI lineage: Bacteria > Pseudomonadati > Pseudomonadota > Betaproteobacteria > Burkholderiales > Alcaligenaceae > Achromobacter > Achromobacter sp. 46006. Next base: position 34,842 of record NZ_JCBANN010000024.1, on the reverse strand, counting down.
GATAAGTACCAGGAAGCCACCAAGTTCGTGAAGCAGCTGGCTGCCCGCGGTGGCAACATCCTGTTCGTCGGCACCAAGCGCGCCGCCCGCGAGCTGGTCGCCGCCGAAGCCGCCCGTTGCGGCATGCCCTACGTCGATGCCCGCTGGCTCGGCGGCATGCTGACCAACTTCAAGACGGTCAAGACCTCGGTCAAGCGCCTGAAGGACATGGAAGCCGTGGTCGCCGAAGGCGGCGCCGAGCGCATGATCAAGAAGGAAGGCCTGCTGTTCCAGCGCGAACTGGAAAAGCTGAACAAGTCGATCGGCGGCATCAAGGACATGAACGGTCTGCCCGATGCCATGTTCGTGATCGACGTCGGCTACCACAAGATCGCCATCGCCGAAGCCAAGACCCTGGGCATCCCCGTGGTTGCCGTGGTTGACACCAACCACTCGCCCGAAGGCATCGACTACGTGATCCCCGGCAACGACGACTCGGCCAAGGCCATCGCGCTGTACGCCAAGGGCATCGCCGACGCCGTGCTGGAAGGCCGCGAGCAGAACCTGAACGGTCTGGTCGAGGAAATCGGCGAAGGCCAGGAAGAGTTCGTCGAAGTGCAGGACAACCAGGCCTAAGCCTGCTGTCATGTCCGGCGGTTAGTGTCTGGGGGCGGTCGCGGAATGCGGCGTGCCCCTGCCTCGCCGGCAGTGCGAAGGTGGGCTCCCGCCTTCCTGATCCGCAGCTTGCGGACGTCTCATCGAATCACACCAATGCCCCGGCCCGCCGGGGCATGTCTTAGCAAAATTTGGAGCTAACATGGCTGAAATTACCGCCGCCCTGGTCAAGGAACTGCGCGAAAAGACCGATGCGCCCATGATGGAGTGCAAGAAGGCCCTGACGGAAGCCGAAGGCGACCTGGCCCGCGCTGAAGAGATCCTGCGCGTCAAGCTGGGCAACAAGGCCAGCAAGGCTGCCGCCCGCGTCACCGCCGAAGGCCTGATCGGCCTGTTCATCTCGGCCGACGCCAAGCAAGGCGCCGTCATCGAAGTGAACTGCGAAACCGACTTCGTTGCCAAGAACGACGACTTCGTCGCCTTCGTCAACAAGCTGGCCGAGCTGGTCGCCACCCAGAACCCCGCCGACGTGGCCGCCCTGTCGGCGCTGCCCTACGGCGACGGCACCATCGAATCGACCCGCACCGCCCTGATCGGCAAGATCGGCGAGAACATCTCGATCCGCCGCTTCGAGCGCATCCAGACCCCGAACGCGCTGGCCAGCTACGTGCACGGCGGCAAGATCGGCGTGCTGGTGGAATACGCCGGCGCCGAGGAAGTGGGCAAGGACCTGGCGATGCACATCGCCGCGACCAAGCCGAAGGCCCTGAACGCCGACGGCGTGAACCCGGCCGACATCGCCGCCGAACGCTCGGTCGCCGAGCAGAAGGCCGCCGAATCGGGCAAGCCGGCTGAAATCGTCGCCAAGATGGTCGAAGGCTCGGTGCAGAAGTTCCTGAAGGAAGTCACGCTGCTGTCGCAGCCTTTCGTCAAGGACGACAAGAACACCGTCGAACAGATGCTCAAGGCCAAGGGCGCCTCGATCACCAAGTTCGTGCTGTTCGTCGTCGGCGAAGGTATCGAGAAGAAGACCAGCGACTTCGCCGCTGAGGTTGCCGCCGCCGCCGCCGGCCGCGCCTGATCTCAGGGTAGTCCTTACAGGCCGGCGCTAGATATTTTCTAGTCCGGCCTATTTCTTGTCTTACACTTTCGTCGGAATGTTCTTCGGGATATCACCTATGAGCAGCAGATCATACAAACGGGTTCTTCTCAAACTTTCCGGCGAGGCGCTGATGGGCGACGATGCATTCGGCATCAATCGCGCCACCATCGTCCGCATGACCGATGAGATCGCCGAAGTCGCCGCCACTGGCGTCGAGCTGGCCATCGTCATCGGCGGTGGCAACATCTTCCGTGGCGTCGCCCCGGGTGCGCAGGGCATGGACCGCGCCACCGCCGACTACATGGGCATGATGGCCACCATCATGAACGCGCTTGCCCTGCAGGACGCGCTCAAGCACAAGGGTATCGACACCCGCGTGCAGTCGGCCCTGAACATCGATCAGGTCGTCGAACCGTACATCCGCCCCAAGGCCCTGCGTTACCTCGAAGAAGGCAAGGTCGTCATCTTCGCCGCGGGCACCGGCAACCCCTTCTTCACGACCGACACGGCCGCCGCCCTGCGTGGCGCAGAGATCGGCGCGGAGATTGTGCTGAAGGCCACCAAGGTCGACGGCATCTACAGCGCGGATCCCAACAAGGATCCTTCCGCCACGCGCTATGCGCGCATCAGCTTCGACGAGGCCATCGTCCGCCGCCTGGAAGTCATGGACGCCACGGCGTTCGCCCTGTGCCGCGACCAGAAGCTGCCGATCAAGGTGTTTTCGATCAATAAGTCGGGCGCGCTCAAGCGCGTCGTCAGCGGCGAAGACGAAGGCACGTTGGTTCACGTTTAAAGAAAAGGAAAATCCATGAGCGTCGCAGAAATCCGCAAATCCGCCGAAGCCAGGATGGCCAAGTCGCTTGACACGCTCAAGACCAACCTGGCCAAGATCCGCACGGGCCGCGCCCACACCGGCATCCTGGACCACGTGCAGGTCGAGTACTACGGTTCGCCCGTGCCGATCAGCCAGGTTGGCAACGTGAACCTGGTCGATGCGCGTACCATCAGCGTCCAGCCCTACGAAAAGCACATGGCCGCCGCGATCGAGAAGGCCATCCGCGAATCGGACCTGGGCCTGAACCCGATGTCGCTGGGCGACAGCATCCGCGTGCCGATGCCGGCGCTGACCGAAGAGCGCCGCCGTGACCTGACCAAGGTGGTGCGCAGCGAAGGTGAGGACGCCAAGGTGGCGGTGCGCAACCTGCGCCGCGAAGCCAACGACTCGCTGAAGAAACTGGTCAAGGACAAGGAAATCTCCGAGGACGACGAGCGTCGTGCCCAGGACGACGTCCAGAAGCTGACCGACCGCAACGTGGCCGACATCGACAAGATGGTCACGCAAAAAGAAGCGGAAATCATGACCGTATAATCCTTGCAGTGCCGGGCGCGTCCGCGCGTCCGGCCGCAGGCTTTTCGCTTTCGCGCCGTCTTATCCATTGCCGCGCAGTACGCTGACGTCGTGATGGATCGACGGCGCGGGTTTTTCCCGTTTTCCCTGTTTTACGCCGGTCGACGGCGCTCCCCAGACCCATGGCAACCAGTTCTACCCAGGCGGTTCCCGCTACCCGCGACATCCCGGAGCACGTGGCCATCATCATGGACGGCAACGGCAGGTGGGCGACGCGGCGCCTGCTGCCACGCACGGCGGGGCATGCCAAGGGTGTGCAGGCGGTGCGGCGGGTGGTCGAGGCCTGCGGCCGCGCGGGAGTGCGCTACCTGACGCTGTTCGCCTTCAGCTCCGAGAACTGGCGCCGGCCCGCAGAGGAAGTGTCGCTGCTGATGCGCCTGTTCGTGCAGGCGCTTGAGCGCGAGGTGGGCAAGCTGGAAGAGCAGGGCGTGCGCCTGCACGTCATCGGCGACCTGTCGGCATTCGAGCCGCGCCTGCAGGAGCTGATCTTCGCGGCCCAGGCCCGCACCGCCCACAATGACCGCCTGCACCTGACCGTGGCCGCCAATTACGGCGGCCGTTGGGACATTCTGCAGGCCACCCGCGCGATGCTGGCGGCCGAGCCCGATCTGGCGGCGCATCCGGAGCGGGTCGACGAAGAGCGCCTGGCGCGGCATCTTTCCATGTCCTGGGCGCCCGAGCCCGACCTGTTCATCCGCACGGGCGGCGAACAGCGCATTTCCAATTTCCTGATCTGGCAGATGGCGTACGCGGAGTTCTACTTCACCGACCGCTTCTGGCCGGACTTCGGCGCCGATGAATTGCGCCAGGCATTCGAGTGGTACCGGACGCGCGAGCGCCGTTTCGGCCGCACCAGCGCCCAACTCAACGAGAGCAGCGGAAAATAGTCCGGCATTCCGCCTGCCACGCGCCGTACGGGGCAGCGCCGAGTCGACCCTGAGGAGACCGTCATATGTTGGGCCAGCGTATCGTTACCGCCGTCATCCTGCTCGCCGTCCTGGCCGCCGCGATGATCAGCGCCAACCCCTGGTGGTTCATGGCATTGCTGGCGTTGGCCGCGGCCTGCGCCAACTGGGAATGGCTGCGCCTGACGCTGCCGCAGCCGCCGTCGCGGCTGCTGGCGGCCGGCATTCCGGTGTTGCTGTTCGCGTCCATGCTGGCGCTGGCGTCGGCGTGGCTGGCCGGCAACCGCAGCGGGCTGGCCGATCCCGGCTGGATCCTGCGCTATGCCGCGCCGCTGGTGGTCGTGGTGTGGGTGTTCGGGGCCACCTCAGCGGTGGTGCGCGGCCGCGCCGAGGCGCCGCCGGCCAGCCTGGCCTGGTCGCTGTTCTCGGTGCCGGCCGCTTTCGTCGCCTGGGCGGTGCTGGCGCAGTGGTATATGGCGCACGGGGCCGTGTTCGTGGTGTCGCTGCTGGCCTTGGTCTGGGTCGCCGATATCGCCGCCTATTTTGCCGGCAGGGCGTTTGGCAAGCGTAAACTGGCGCCCCGGGTCAGCCCGGGCAAGACGGTGGCCGGCGCCGTGGCCGGTGTGCTCGGCGCGGTGATCTGGATCGGTCTGTCGAGCCTGTGGGACGGCACTTATGGCCACGCCCTGGTGGCGCGCTGGTCGTTCTGGCTGGCGTTGCCGATCGCCGCGCTGCTGGGCGTGCTGTCCATCGTGGGCGACCTGTTCGAATCGCTGCTCAAGCGCCGCGCCGGCCGCAAGGATTCCAGCGCGCTGCTGCCCGGCCACGGAGGCGTCTACGATCGTATCGACGCGATTCTGCCGGTCGCGCCTTTTGCGCTAATTTTGTCTGGAGTGTTGTTTTGACGGCTTTTCAACGCGTCGTGGTGCTGGGATCGACGGGTTCGATCGGCGAGAGCACGCTGGATGTGATCGCCCGCCATCCTGATCGCCTGGCGGTTTATGCCCTGTCCGCCTACAGCCGCATGCAGCGCCTGGCCGAACAGGCCCTGGCGAGCCGCGCCGCGGTGGTGGTGGTGCCCGACGCCGAAGCGCGCCGGCAGTTCGTCGCGGCCTGGCCGGCGGGCCGGGCCATGCCAGAGATCCGCGTCGGGGCCCAGGCGCTGGCCGATACGGCGGCCGATCCGCAATGCGACGCGGTCATGGCCGCCATTGTCGGCGCTGCCGGCCTGCCAGCCGCCCTGGCGGCGGCGCGGCAGGGCAAGCGGGTGCTGCTCGCCAACAAGGAAGCCCTGGTGGCGGCCGGCTCGCTGTTCATGCGGGCCATTCGCGACAACGGTGCCGAATTGCTGCCGATCGATAGCGAACACAATGCGATTTTCCAGTGCCTGCCGCATGGCGGCCGTGCCGGCGCGCCGGATGCGCCGGCCCCCGGGGTACGCCGGCTGCTGCTGACCGCCTCGGGCGGCCCGTTCCGCGGCCGCGACCTGGAAGACCTGCACGAAGTAACCCCCGCGCAGGCCTGCGCCCATCCCAACTGGAGCATGGGCCGCAAGATTTCGGTCGATTCGGCCACCATGCTCAACAAGGGCTTGGAGGTGATCGAGGCGCACTGGCTGTTCGCCATGCCGGCCGATCGCATCGAGGTGGTGGTGCATCCGCAGAGCGTGGTCCACTCCATGGTGGAGTACGACGATGGTTCGATCCTGGCGCAACTGGGGCAGCCCGACATGCGCACGCCGATTGCGTACGGCTTGGGATTCCCCGAGCGGATCGACAGCGGCGTGGGTGCGCTGGACCTGGCGCGCCTGGGCCGGCTCGACTTCGAGCAGCCCGATCTGGCGCGTTTTCCGTGCCTGGCGCTGGCATTCGCGGCGCTGCGGGCCGGGCAGGGCGCCTGCATTGCCCTGAATGCTGCGAATGAGGTGGCGGTGGAGGCCTTTCTGGCCGGGCGTCTGGGGTACACCTGGATTGCGCGGGTCATCGAGGCGACCCTGGAGTGGCAGGGGGGGCAATCATCTGTTACGCTCAACAGTCTTGACGATGTGCTGGCGCTGGATGCCGCCGCGCGTGTTTATGCCGGCAACCTTGGCCTGGCATGACGCCGCCCGGATGGCAACCTCCGGCAGTCCGGCCCGGCCGGGCCCGCGTCGCCGCTGATTCCTGGATTTCCTGACCCCGATGCTTTTCACCCTGCTGGCCTTTGCCGTGGCGCTTGGCTCCCTGATCATCTTCCATGAGTTGGGGCACTACTGGGTGGCGCGCCTTTGCGGTGTCAAGGTGCTGCGATTCTCGGTCGGTTTTGGCAAGGTGGTGCTGCGCCGCACCGACCGGCACGGCACTGAATGGGCCCTGTCGGCGCTGCCCCTGGGCGGCTACGTCAAGATGCAGGACGACCCCCCGCCCGGCGCCAGCGCGGCCGAGGCGGCCACCGCCTTCAACAACAAATCCGTCGGCAAGCGCATCGCCATTGTCGCTGCCGGCCCGATTTTCAACCTGATCCTTGCGGTGTTCCTGTACGCCGGCCTGAACCTGGCCGGTACCCAGGAGCCGGTCGCCGTGATCGCCCAGCCCGCTGCCGATACGCCCGCCGCGCGCGCCGGGCTGATCGCGGGTGACCGTATCCTGGCCATCGATGGCCAGGAGGTGGCGTCGTGGTCGGACGCGCGCTGGCGCCTGATGGACCTGCTTGCCACGGGCGGCCGTGCCCGCATCGAGGTCGGCACGCCTGGCGGGGGCGCGCAGCAGCGCGAACTGGTCCTGCCGGCCAATGCCATGGATCCGGCCAGCGGCGACCCGCTGGCGGCGGCCGGCATCCGCCTGGCCCAGCCCAAGCCCGCGGTGCGGGTCGTCAACGCGGGCGGCGAAGGGCAGGCGGCCGGCTTGCGCGCGGGCGACCTGATCCTGGCCGTGAACGGCCAGCCGACGCCGGACACCGGCGCGCTGGTCAGGCAGATCCAGGAGAGTGCCGGCAAGACGCTGGCGCTGACGCTGGCGCGCGACGGCGCCCAGGTTACGGTCAATGCCACGCCACGCCCCGAGACGGTCAATGGCCAGGTCATCGGCCGCCTGGGCGTGCAACTGGGCGGCGACGTGCCCATGGTGACGGTGCGCTACGGCGTGCTCGACAGCCTGTGGCAAGGCACGGTCCGCACCTGGGACACGGCGCTGTTTTCGCTGCGCATGATGGGCCGCATGGTCACGGGCGACGTGTCCTGGCGCAATGTCAGCGGCCCCGTCACCATCGCCGATTATGCCGGGCAGACCGCCCGGATCGGCATTGTTGCGTATATCGCTTATATCGCGTTGATCAGTATCAGCCTGGGTGTACTAAATTTGCTGCCTATTCCTATGCTGGACGGGGGGCATCTGCTGTACTATCTCGTCGAAATTGTGCGGGGCAGTCCGCCTCCCGCACGGTGGATCGATATCGGACAGCGCGCAGGCATTGGTTTATTGGCAAGCCTGATGGGGCTTGCGCTGTTCAATGATTTCACGCGCCTGTTCACATAAGCGCCAATTAGCATAAAATCCCCCGCCATTTGCACGACCGAGGATACTCAAGGATGTCTTTTCGCCGGATGTTTCATCACAAAAAGGGTGTACTGCCGGGCGTAGTGCCGAGCCTGATCGCCGCCTTGCTGCTGCCGGGCATGGCTCATGCTTTCGACCCTTTTGTCGTGCGGGATATCCGCGTTGAGGGGATCCAGCGTACCGATGCCGGCACCGTCTTCGGTTACCTGCCGGTCAAGGTGGGCGAGAAATTCACCGAGGAAGAAGCCACCGAGGCGATCCGCCGCCTGTACGGCACCGGCTTTTTCACCGACGTGCAGATCCAGACCGACAATAACGTCGTGGTCGTGGTGGTCCAGGAGCGTCCGACGATCGCGTCCGTGAATTTCAACGGCATGCGCGAGTTCGATTCCAAGGCCATCACCAAGTCGCTGGGGCAGGTCGGTTTCGCCGAGGGCCGCATTTTCGACCGGTCGATGCTCGAGCGCGCCGAATACGAACTCAAGCAGCAATACTTGTCCAAGGGCAAGTACGGCGTCGAGGTGACTTCCACCGTGACGCCGTTGCCGCGCAATCGCGTCGGCGTGAGCTTCGACGTGTTCGAAGGCTCGGTGGCCCGCATCCAGGAAATCCGCTTCGTCGGCAACAAGGCTTTCTCCGAAAGCGACCTGCTCGACGAATTCAAGCTGACCACGCCGGGCTGGCTGACCTGGTACACCGATACCGACAAGTACTCGCGCGAAAAGCTCGAGGGCGATCTGGAGCGCCTGCGTTCGTTCTACCTCGACCGCGGCTACCTCGAATTCACGGTCGAGCCGCCGCAGGTCACGATTTCGCCGGACCGCAAGGACATCCGCATCACCATCACCGTCCACGAGGGCGAGCCCTACAAGGTGCGCAGCGTCAAGCTGGCCGGCAACCTGCTCGGCCTGGACAAGGAAATCAACGCCCTGGTGCAGGTCAAGCCGGACGAGACGTTCTCGGCCGCCAAGGCCAACGATTCGGCCAAGGCCATCACCGACTACCTGGGCGAACTGGGCTACGCCTTCGCCAACGTCAATCCGAATCCGCAGCTCGACCGCGCCAAGCACGAAGCCGACCTGACGTTCTATGTCGATCCTAGCCGCCGCGTGTATGTGCGCCGCATCCAGATCGGCGGCAACACGCGTACCCGCGACGAAGTCGTGCGCCGCGAAATGCGCCAGCAGGAAGCCGCCTGGTACGACGCCAAGGACATCAAGACTTCGCGCGACCGCGTCGACCGCCTGGGCTACTTCAGCGACGTCAACGTCAAGACCGATCCGGTGCCGGGTTCTCCCGACCAGGTCGACGTGAACGTCGACGTGAAGGAAAAGCCCACCGGCATGATCAACCTCGGGGTAGGCTACGGCTCGTCCGAAAAGGCGATCCTGTCGGCCGGCATCAGCGAAGACAACGTGTTCGGCAGCGGCACCAACCTGACGCTGCAACTGAACACCAGCAAGACCAACCGCGCGGTGGTGTTGTCGCATACCGATCCGTACTGGACCAAGGACGGCATCAGCCGCACCACGTCCGCGTACTATCGCGTGACCGAGCCCTGGAACAACAACGACGGCGACTACCGCGTCAAGTCCATGGGCCTGGGCATGAACTTCGGCGTGCCGATCTCGGAATACGACCGGATCTTCCTGGGCGCCAACCTCGAGCGCAACCAGATCGACCTGTTCTCGAATTCGCCGCTGGCCTACCGCAATTTCGTCAACCAGTACGGCGATTCGACCAACTCGGTGATCTTCACCGCCGGCTGGTCCAACGACACCCGCGACAGCGCCCTGGCGCCGACCAAGGGTTCGTACACCCGCTTGAAGAGCGACTTCTCGACGGTCGACCTGAAGTACTACATGCTCACGGGCCAGCAGCAGTACTTCATTCCGCTGGGCGGCTCGTACACCCTGGCGCTGAACGGCATGGTCGACTGGGGCCAGAGCTATGGCGGCAAGGACTACCCGATCATCAAGGACGTGTACGCCGGCGGCATCGGCACGGTGCGCGGCTACGAAGGTTCGTCGCTGGGCCCGCGCGACTCGGTCACGGGCGACTACCTGGGCGGCTCGCGCCGCATCGTGGCGAACGCCCAGTTGTACCTGCCTTTCCCGGGTGCTTCCAAGGACCGCACGCTGCGCTGGTTCATCTTCAGCGACGCGGGCCAGGTCAGCGCCGGCAGCGGCCTGTCCTGCACCAGCGGCAAGCCGGGCAGCGAGGTCGAGGATCCTTGCGGCTGGCGTTTCTCGGCGGGTATCGGTCTGTCGTGGCAATCGCCGATGGGGCCGCTGCAACTGTCGTACGCCCGTCCGCTCAATGCCAAGGCCGGCGACGACAAGCAGAGCTTCCAGTTCCAGATCGGGACCGGGTTCTGAGCACCGGCGTTACGCTTGAAAACAAGGGAAGGGTCGCCTGGCCCGGCCCTTCTTTCGTTTAGTGGCACAATACACACTTTGGCTTTGCCTTACTGGAAGGTGAGATTTTCATGATGTCTGACTTCGCACTTAAATCATCGAATACGCCGCGCGCCAAACGCCGTGGCAAGCTGGGCGGCTCCATTGCCCTGGTGGGTGCGCTCATTCTCGGTTCCGTCGCGGCGGTACCCGCTCAGGCTCAAGGCACCAAGATCGGCTTTGTCAACACCGAGCGGATCCTGCGTGAGTCCGGCCCTGCCAAGACCGCGCAAAGCAAGATCGAAGCCGAATTCAAGAAGCGCGACGACGAACTCCAGCGCCTGAACTCGACCCTGCGCTCGCAAGCCGAAAAGTTCGACAAGGACGCCCCGGTGCTGTCGGAATCCGACCGCGTCAAGCGCCAGCGTGAACTGTCCAACCTGGACACCGACCTGCAGCGCAAGCGCCGTGAATTCCAGGAAGACTTCAATCGCCGTCGCAACGAAGAGTTTTCCAGCATCGTGACGAAGGCCAACGAGGCCATCAAGCGCATCGCCGAACAGGAAAACTACGACCTGATCATCCAGGACGCCGTGACGGTCAACCCGCGCATCGACATCACCGACAAGGTGATCCAGAGCCTGGGCAAGTAAGCCGCAGTCGCCGTATGCCGGTTCTACTGGATCTAGCCCGCGCCCCGACGCTGGAAGCGCTGCTGAGCGCCGCCGATACGCAGGGCATGGGCTGGCGCATCAGCGCGCCCGCCGACGCGGAACCCCTGCGGGTCCGTGGCATCGGCACCCTGGCCTCGGCCGGCGGCCAGGAAATCAGTTTCCTGGCCAATCCGAAGTACCAGGGCCAGCTCGCCGCCACCCAGGCCGGGGCGGTGATCGTCTCGACCGACGTGGCCGAGGCGCTGGAAGCCGCTGGCGCCGACCGGCCGCGCTTCACGCTGGTCGCCTGCAAGCATCCCTATCTGCTGTACGCCCGGGTGGCCCAGTGGTTCGACGCCGCTCGGCGTCCGGCCATGCCGGCCGCCACGCATCCCTCCGCGGTGGTCGCGCCTGACGCGCACATCGAGGAAGACGTGCGCATCGGTCCGAATTGCGTGATCGAGTCGGGCGCGCGCATCGGCCGCGGCAGCGTGCTGGGCGCCGGTTGCGTCATCGGCGCCGGCTCCTCGGTGGGCCCCGGCAGCCGCCTGCATGCCCACGTCACGCTGTACGAAGGCGTGAAGGTCGGGGCACGCGCCATCATCCACAGCGGCGCGGTGCTCGGCGCCGACGGCTTCGGTTTCGCGCCGGACCCGTCGCTGGGGCAGGGCGCCTGGGGCAAGATTCCCCAGTTGGGCGGGGTGACGGTGGGCGACGACGTCGAAATCGGCGCCAACACGACCATCGACCGCGGCGCGCTCGAAGATACCGTGGTGGGCAACGGCGTCAAGCTGGACAACCAGATCATGGTGGCCCATAACTGCCGCATCGGCGCATACACCGCCATCGCGGCGTGCGTGGGCGTGGCGGGTTCGACCACCATCGGCGAACGCTGCACCATTGGCGGCGCCGCCATGCTCTCGGGACACCTGACCCTGGCGGACGACGTGCACATTTCGGGCGGCACCGCGGTGACGTCCAATATTTCCAAGCCTGGCCGCTATACCGGGGTGTACCCGTACGCGGATCATGGTGAATGGCAGCGCAACGCCGCCGTGATACAACAGTTGGCGCAATTGCGCCGCCGCGTGCGGACACTGGAAAAAGACTAGGGCGCGGCCACGCCGCCCTGGGCGCGTCCGGCGCCGCAAGATTTACTTCATTTCGCAGGAATTCACAGAAAAATGGAACTCGACATCAAGGGGATCATGGAGAGGCTGCCGCATCGTTACCCGATGCTGCTGATTGATCGCGTCGTCGAAATGGTGCCCGGCAAGTCCATCGTCGCCATCAAGAACGTCTCGATCAATGAACCGTTTTTCAATGGCCACTTTCCCCACCATCCGGTTATGCCCGGCGTGCTGATCGTGGAAGCCATGGCGCAGGCCTCGGCGCTGTTCTCGTTCACCGACGAAAACGGCGGCCTGAAGTGCGAAGGGGCCAAGACGGCTTACTATCTGGTGGGCATCGACGGCGCGCGCTTCCGCCGTCCGGTGGTGCCGGGCGACCAGCTGCGCATCGAGGTCGAAGCCGAGCGCCTGAGCCGCAGCATCTGCAAATATCAGGCGCGCGCCACGGTGGATGGGCAGGAAGTGGCGTCGGCCAAGCTCATGTGCGCGATCCGCAGCCTGGAAGAGTAAATGGCAGGAAACATCCATCCTACCGCTGTCGTCGATCCGGCGGCGAAAATCGATCCCAGCGTGGTCATCGGCGCGTTTTGTGTCGTGGGACCCGATGTGACAATCGGCGCCGGCACCGAGCTCGGTCCGTATTGCATGGTCGATGGCGTGACCACCATCGGGCGCGACAACCGGTTCTACCGGTATTGCTCGATCGGCGGCATGCCGCAAGACAAGAAGTACGACGGCGAGCCCACCCGCCTGGTGATCGGCGACCGCAACACGGTGCGCGAGTTCGTCACGCTGAATACCGGCACGACGCAGGATGGCGGCGTGACCACGCTGGGCAACGACAACTGGATCATGGCCTATGTGCATGTGGCGCACGATTGCCACGTGGGCAGCAACACCATTCTTGCCAATTCGGTGCAACTGGGCGGCCACGTCCACGTGGGCGACTGGGCCATCGTTGGCGGCCTGACCGGCGTACACCAGTTTTCGCGCATCGGCGCCCACAGCATGACCGGCGGCAACAGTTCGCTGATGCAGGATACGCCGCCCTTCGTGCTGGCCGCGGGCAATCCGTGCCGCCCGGTGGGCATCAACGTCGAAGGCCTGAAGCGCCGCGGCTTCACGCCGGCCCAGGTGTCGGCGCTGCGTGACGCCTACAAGATCATCTACCGCCGCGGCCTGCCGCTGGATGGCGCGCGTGCCGAACTGCGCGCCCGCCAGCAGGCCGAACCCGAAGTCGCCGAGCACCTGCAGACGCTGCTGGATTTCCTCGACGTCGCTTCGCGCGGCATCATCCGTCCATGACCATGCGGATCGGCATGGTGGCCGGCGAGCCCTCGGGCGACCTGCTGGCTGGCCGCATCATTGCCGGTCTGCAGCAGCGCGCGCCGGGCGTGCTGTGCGAAGGCATTGGCGGCCCGCAGATGCAGGCGCGCGATTTCGATACCTGGCATCCGATGCATGCGCTGACGGTGTTCGGCTACGTCGATGCCCTCAAGCGCCTGCCCAGCCTGTTGCGCACCTATCGCGACGTGTCGCGCCGCTGGCTGGCCGAGCCGCCATCGGTGTTCGTCGGCATCGACGCGCCCGACTTCAACCTGCGTCTGGAGCATCAGTTGCGCCAGGCCGGCACGCCGACCGTGCATTTCGTCGGTCCGTCGATCTGGGCCTGGCGCTACGACCGCATCCACAAGATCCGCGAATCGGTCTCGCACATGCTGGTGCTGTTCCCGTTCGAGGAAGAGATCTACCGCAAGGAAGGCATTCCGGTTACCTATGTCGGCCATCCGCTGGCGGGCGCCGTGCCGATGCAGCCCGATCGCGCCGCCGCGCGCGCGCGGCTGGGCATCGATCCCGACGCCCGCGTGCTGGCGATCCTGCCGGGTAGCCGTTCGTCCGAGATTCGCCTGCTGGCGCCGCGCTTCCTGCAAGCCGCGCAGTTGCTGCAGAAGCGCGATCCGGCGTTGCAATGCGTGGTGCCGATGGTCAACGACCAGCGGCGCGCCGAATTCCAGGCGATTCTGGCCAAATACCCGGTGCCCGGACTGCGTTGCGTTACCGCCCAGGATCTGCACGGCGAGGGCGGAGAGCGCCAGTCGCCCGTGGCCTGGTCGGTGATGGAGGCCAGTACCGCGGTGCTGGTGGCCAGCGGTACCGCCACGCTGGAAACCGCGCTGTACAAGCGGCCCATGGTGATTTCGTACGTGCTGTCGCCGCTGATGCGGCGCATCATGGCCTGGAAGTCCGGCCAGGAGCGGCCTTATCTGCCGTGGGTCGGCCTGCCCAATGTGCTGCTGCGCGATTTCGCCGTGCCGGAACTGCTGCAGGACGACGCGACGCCGGAGAAGCTGGCCGAGGCCACCTGGGCGGCCCTGACCGACGACGCCCTGGCGGCGCGCATCGAGGCGCGCTTTACGGCCCTGCACCAGGAACTGCTGCGCGATACGCCGGCGCTCGCCGCCCAGGCGATCCTGGAGGTGGCTGGTGGAGCAGCCTGACCTGTTTGCCGCGCCGGCGCAGCCGGCATTGGTGACGGCTGGCGTCGACGAGGCCGGCCGCGGCCCGCTGGCGGGCGCGGTCTACGCGGCCGCCGTGATCCTGGACCCGGCCCGTCCCATCGATGGCCTGGCCGATTCCAAGGTGCTCAAGGCGGCGACCCGCGAGGCCCTGGCCCTTGAGATCCAGGCGCATGCGCTGGCCTGGTGCGTGGCCAGCGCCAGTGTGGCCGAGATCGACAGCCTGAACATCCTGCGCGCCACCTTGCTGGCGATGCGCCGCGCCGTCGAAGGCCTGGCGCTGGCGCCGCAGTTGGCGCTGGTGGACGGCAACCAGGCGCCCAAGCTGGGCTGCACGGTGCAGACGGTGATCAAGGGCGATGCCCTGGTGCCGGCGATTTCCGCGGCGTCGATACTGGCCAAGACCGCGCGTGACGCCGATCTGCTGCGCCTGCACGCGTTGTATCCGCAGTACGCCTTCGACCAGCATAAGGGTTATGGCACCGCCCTGCATCTGCAGATGCTGCGCGAACACGGCCCCTGCGCCGAGCACCGCCGCAGTTTCGCGCCCATCAAGGCGTTCGGCCTGGTTCCATGAAACACATCAGCTCCCGCGACAACCCCGCCGTCAAGGCGCTCGCCAAACTGGCGGGTACCGCCGGTAAGCGCGGCGCGCCCGTGCTGCTGGACGGCGTGCACCTGTGCCAGGCATGGTTGCAGCATCACGGCGCGCCAGACCGGGCCATCTTCGACGTCGAGCGGCTGTCGCAGCCCGATATCGCGGCGCTGGCGGCCGCGGTGCCTGATTCCCGCTGCCTGGCGCTGGACGCGCGCCTGATGCAGGCGCTGGCCAGCGTCGAGAGCGGGCAGGGGGTCGCCTTCGTGGTGACGCCGCCGCAGCCATTGCCGCCCGAGGCGGTGGACGAGAATTGCGTGCTGTTCGATCGCATCCAGGATCCGGGCAATGTCGGCACTTTGCTGCGCACCTGTGCCGCGGCCGGCGTCAAGCGCGTGTTCCTGGCCACCGGCACCGCCGCCGCCTGGTCGTCCAAGGTGCTGCGCAGCGGGCAGGGGGCGCACTTCGCACTGGCGATCCATGAGCACGTGGACTTGCCGGCGCTGCTGCCGATCCTGCGCGTGCCGCTGGTGGCGACCGCCCTGGAAGGCGCTCAAGACCTGTACGCCGGGCGCCTGCCCGAACGCTGCGCCTGGGTCTTCGGCCATGAAGGGCAGGGCGTGGCGGCCGATCTGCTGGCGGCGGCGCGGCTCAAGCTGCGCATTCCCCATGACATGGCCGCGGTCGAGTCGCTCAACGTGGGCGCGGCCGCCGCCATTTGCCTGTTCGAACAGCGCCGCCAGGCGCTGGCGGCCGGCGCGCCCTGACATCGTCCCACCTTTTCGGGTGGCTCCGCTAAGGGGGGCCGTCCCCGCATATACTCTCGCGACATTCCTGATGCGGACGCCGTTTCGGCGTCAACGCTACTAGGGAGCGGGCCGGCGCGACAGCGCGAAAGCTGTGCTGCTGATTATTTTTTGTTACCATTTTGATATTTTGAGATAGCCATGGCATCTTCGCAGGCTGTTGATCAGTCATTGGGTTCTCGCGCGGGTCGGGCGATGCTGGTTCCATGGCTCTGCCTGACTGTGCTGGCGGGTTGCGCGTCCGGCAAGCCCGAGCCAGCCAGCCTGGTGCCGGTCGCGGCGGCGGAGTCCGCCAACGTGATCCGGCTATCCAGGGAAGTGCGCGCTGCGTTACCGGCCGATGCGGCGGTGAAGCTGCCGGACGCTTCGCAATGGCGCCGCGTGGGCGCCATCGTGCAGGGGGATGTTTATCGACCCTTGGGCGGACAGTTCACTGTCCAGGCGCCCAGGAAAACCGAAGCCTATCTGGTGGTCTCTTCTGGCCAACTGATGGGGTTCTATCTGCCGGGCGAGCGCGGCTATGTCGAGCTGGTCCGTCCGGTGGCGCTGCCTATCGGCATGCGCCAGTAACCTTGCGGGTCGTCCGATGCGATAGTGTGCGGCGCCGGTGAACCCATCACAGGAGAGCAGGAAGAATGAAGCGCGGGATCAGGATGTTGGCCGCCGCCGCAATCGCGGCGGGGATGTTGGCGGGATGCGGTGGCGCCCGTTACCGGGACGTGGCGGCGAACATTCCCGTCATGGTGCCGGATACCGGCCGGATTTACTTCTACCAGCCGCCGGCGCCGGGCGGCGTGCTGTCGAGCCAGCCTTACCTGCGGGTCAACGGCGCCAAGGTAGGGCGTTCCAGGCCCGGCAGCTTCTTTTTCATCAATCGTCCGGCCGGCACCTACCGCGTCGACACGATGCGGGAAAACGAATTCGTGACCTTCGACCTGGCGCCGGGACAGACGCGCTATGTGCGCCTGAGCATCGAGGGCGTCGGCGGTAATTCATCCAGCGTCGGCACCCAGGTCATGCGCCTGGAAGACTCGGAAACGCTGGCGCAGCAGGAGATGGCGCCGCTGAAGTACTGGGGCGCCGGCTCGCGCGAGCGGGTCAAGCTGCGTCGCTGACCGCCGCTGGGCGGCCCGGTTTCCGCCAGGCAAGGGCGCGCCAGTGGCGCGCCCTTGGCGTTTTCAGCCGCGGTCCAGGCCGACTTCCTGCAGCACGGTGGTCGAAATCTCCTCGATCGACTTGGTGGTGGTGGACAGCCAGGAAATGCCTTCGCGACGCATCATGCGCTCGGCCTCGGCGACTTCGTAGCGGCATTGCTCCAGTTGCGCATAGCGGCTGTTGGGGCGGCGCTCGTTGCGCACTTCGGACAGGCGTTCGGGCTGGATCGACAGGCCGAACAGCTTGGCGCGGTGCGGCGCGATGGTCGAGGGCAGGACACCGCGCTCGAAGTCGTCCGGAGTCAGCGGGAAGTTGGCGGCCTTGATGGCGTACTGCATCGCCAGGTACAGGCTGGTGGGCGTTTTGCCGCAGCGCGAGACACCGACCAGGATGACATCGGCCTGATCCAGTTGGTTGACGAACTGGCCGTCGTCGTGGGCCAGGCTGAAATTGATGGCATCGATCCGGTTGCGGTACTTTTCGGAATTGGCCTGCATGTGCGAGCGGCCGATGGAGTGGCTGGATTTGAGTCCCAGCGCCTGCTCGATATGGCTGACGAAGGTGCCGAACAGGTCCAGGAAGATGCCGTTCGCTTGGCGAACGCGGGCCAGGATGTCGGGATTGACCAGGGTGCTGAAGACGATCGGCGGCACGCCGGCTTCCTGGGCGCTGCGGTCGATGCGCATGGCCACTTCGGCGGCTTTTTCCAGGGTGTCGACGAAGGGCAGCCGCACAGGCTTGAAATCGACTTCCTCGAACTGGGAAAGCACCGATTGGCTGAAGGTTTCCGCGGTGATGCCGGTACTGTCTGAAACGATGTATACCGTGCGTGCGATCGGGGTAGATGTCATATGTAAAAATTCCAACCAGGCGGATGGCCGGATGTGCTCCTCCGAGTACAATCAGGCCCCTATAAGTCACCCCAAGGGCGGTCCAAGGCCAGTTTGGTCAGCGCAGGCGGATCGGCGAAATCCAGGCGGTAAGCCGGCGTCGAATCTGCATTGACCAAACTCGCTTTCATTCCATTGTAAAAGGTGACTTCAATGTCGTACGTTGTTTTGTTCGAGCAGCTCCGCATGACGGACGTGGACTCGGTAGGAGGCAAGAACGCATCACTAGGCGAAATGATCAGCCAGCTGTCTGGCGCGGGTGTCCGCGTGCCGGGCGGCTTTGCCACGACCGCCGACGCCTTCCGCGACTTCCTCAAGGCCTCGGGCCTTGATAAGCGCATCGCCGAACGCCTGACCACGCTGAATCCCGAAGACGTGCGCGAACTGGCCAACGCCGGCGCGCAGATCCGCCAATGGATCGTCGAGGCGCCGTTCTCGGCCGAATTCGAAGCGCAGATCCGCGACGCCTTCGCCAAGCTCGACGCCGATGGCAAGGGCTCGTTCGCCGTGCGCTCGTCCGCCACCGCCGAAGACCTGCCCGACGCCTCGTTCGCCGGCCAGCAGGAAACCTTCCTGAACGTGGTCGGCATCGACGACGTGCTGGACAAGATCCGCCACGTGTTCGCCTCGCTCTACAACGACCGCGCCATCTCCTACCGCGTGCACAAGGGCTATGCCCACGCCGATGTGGCCCTGTCGGCCGGCATCCAGCGCATGGTGCGTTCGGACAAGGGCAGCGCCGGCGTGATGTTCACCATCGACACCGAATCGGGCTTCCAGGACGTGGTGTTCATCACCTCGTCGTACGGCCTGGGCGAAACCGTGGTGCAGGGTGCCGTCAACCCCGACGAGTTCTACGTCTTCAAGCCCACGCTGGCCCAGGGCCATTACCCGATCGTCGGCCGCCGCATCGGTTCCAAGCTGATCAAGATGGAATTCGATCCCGAGCGTCCGGAAGGCCGCGCCGTGCGCACGGTCGACGTGCCGGTGTCCGAGCGCAACCGCTACTCGCTGACCGACGATGAGGTCATCGAGCTGGCCCGCTACGCCGTCATCATCGAGAAGCACTATGGCCGCCCGATGGACATCGAGTGGGGCCGCGACGGCGTCGACGGCAAGATCTACATCCTGCAGGCGCGCCCGGAAACGGTGAAGTCGCAGCAGGGCGCCAACGACGTGCAGCAGCGCTACCGCCTGAAGGCCACCGGCCAGGTCCTGATCACCGGCCGCGCCATTGGCCAGAAGATCGGTTCGGGTCCGGTGCGGGTGGTCGGCGACATCTCCGACATGGACAAGGTGCAGCCCGGCGACGTGCTGGTCACCGACATGACCGACCCCAACTGGGAACCCGTCATGAAGCGCGCCTCGGCGATCGTGACCAACCGCGGCGGCCGTACCTGCCACGCGGCCATCATCGCGCGTGAACTCGGCATTCCGGCCGTGGTGGGCTGCGGCAACGCCACCGACGTGCTCAAGGAAGGCCAGGCCGTGACCGTGTCGTGCGCCGAGGGCGACGAAGGCCGCATCTATGACGGCCTGATCGAGACCGAGGTCGAGGAAGTGCGCCGTGGCGAGATGCCGGCCATCGACCTGAAGATCATGATGAACGTGGGCAACCCCCAGCTGGCGTTCGACTTCGCCCAGATCCCCAACGGCGGCGTCGGCCTGGCGCGCCTGGAATTCATCATCAACAACAACATCGGCATCCACCCGAAGGCGGTGCTGGACTATCCGAACGTCGACGGCGAGCTGAAGAAAGCCGTGGAATCGGCCGCCCGCGGCCATGCCAGCCCGCGCGCCTTCTTCGTCGAGAAGATGGCCGAAGGCGTGGCCACCATCGCGGCGGCCTTCTACCCGAAGCCCGTGATCGTGCGCATGTCGGACTTCAAGTCCAACGAGTACCGCAAGCTGGTGGGCGGTTCGCGCTACGAGCCCGAGGAAGAGAACCCGATGCTGGGCTTCCGCGGCGCCTCGCGCTACATCGCCGACGACTTCGCCGAGTGCTTCCGCATGGAATGCGAAGCGCTCAAGAAGGTGCGCGATGACATGGGCCTGACCAACGTCGAGATCATGGTGCCGTTCGTGCGCACCCTGGGCCAGGCGGAAAAGGTGGTCAACCTGCTCGCCAAGCACGGCCTGGCGCGCGGCGAGAACGGCCTGAAGCTGATCATGATGTGCGAAGTGCCCTCCAACGCCATCCTGGCCGACGAGTTCCTGCAGTACTTCGACGGCTTCTCGATCGGTTCGAACGACATGACCCAGCTGACCCTGGGCCTGGACCGCGACTCCGGCATGGAACTGCTGGCGGCCGATTTCGACGAGCGCGACGAGGCCGTCAAATTCATGCTGCGCCGCGCGATCAAGGCTTGCCTGGCAGCCAACAAGTACGTCGGCATCTGCGGTCAGGGCCCCAGCGATCATCCGGACTTTGCGCAGTGGCTCAAGGATGAAGGCATCCTGTCGATGTCGCTGAACCCGGACACGGTGGTCGACACCTGGCAGCGCCTGGCGAAGTAATCGCCGGTTCGCACGCAAAAAGCCCGCGCCAGGGATGGCGCGGGCTTTTTTATCGCGCCGCCGTGATGGGGCGGGCGCAGGCGGCGCGACGCCGTGAGCGGGTGGGGGCGTCAGGCCGCCTTGGCCTCGCGCTCGATCAGTTCGCGCTTGCGCTCGATGCCCCAGCGGTAGCCGGCCAGCGAGCCGTCGGTGCGCACCACGCGATGGCAGGGGATGGCCAGCGCGATGTTGTTGGTGGCGCAAGCGCGCGCCACCGCGCGCACCGAGCGTGGCGAGCCGATGCGTTCGGCGATGTCGGTGTAGGTGACGGTGGTGCCCACCGGGATCTCTCGCAGCGCCTCCCAGACGCGGCGCTGGAACGCGGTACCGCGCACGTCCAGCGGCAGGTGCAGGCCCACCGAGGGGTTTTCCACGAAACCGACCACCGCCGCCATCCATTGCTCGAATTCGCGGTCGGCGCCGATCAGCCGGGCGGCCTTGAAGCGGTCCTGCAGGTTGCGCACCAGTTGTTCGGGATCCTCGTGCAGCGCGATTTCGCAGATGCCGGTGTCGCTGGCGGCGACCAGCAGGGCGCCCAGCGCGCACTGGCCCACGGCGAAGCGGATCTCGACGCCTGCACCGTCCTTGCGGAAGGCGGTGGGCGTCATGCCGAGGATGGCCGGGGCGGCCTCGTAGAAGCGGCCGCTGGAATTGAAGCCGGCGCCGTACATGGCGTCGGTGACGCTGGCGCTCTGGCGCAACTGCTGGCGGGCGCGGTCGGCGCGCAGCGCGTTGGCGTAGGCCTTGGGCGTGATGCCGGTGGCCGCCTTGAAGATGCGGTGGAAGTGGAAGCGGCTCATGCCGGCCTGTTCGGCCAGCGTGTTCAGGTCGGGCGGCTGCTCGGCCTCCAGCGCCCGGCAGGCGCGTTCGACGGCGGCGGCGTGCTGTTTGCTCAAGGGGGCGGCGTGGGTCATGTCGGGCTCCTGGGCGCGCCGAGATGCGCGCTTTCGGGAATGTTCTCAAGGACTGGCCGCCGCCGCACTCCGGTTGTTGCCTGGCGCGGCCGCCTCAGGCGGGCGTGTAGGCGTCCAGGAAGCGGCGCACCAGGTCTCCGGACACCGGCGTGGCGCGTACGTTGGCCGACAAGCCGGGCACGTCGAGATTTTCAGCCGCATAGCGCCGGCCGAAGCGTTCGAGGTGGGCGCGCACGAAATCAGGGCCGAATTCGGGGTGGAACTGGGTCGAGAAGATGTTGCGGCCGATGCGGAGCATCTGGTGCGGGTCGAGGTCGGAACGCGCCAGCACGGCGGCGCCGGGCGGCGGCTGCAGCACCGTCTGCGCATGCAGCATCTGGGCCGGGAAGGTGGGCGGCAGACCGGCCAGCAGCTTGTCGCCGCTGGCGGCGGGCAGCAGTTCGACCGTCTGGGTGCCGACCTCGCGGCCGGCGGGGTTGTAGCCGACCTTGCCGCCCAGGGCATGCGCCAGCAACTGGTGGCCGTAGCAGATGCCGAACATCGGCAGGCCAGCCGCGGCGGCCGCGCGCAGCCAGGCGGCAGTGGCTTCGCTCCAGGGTTCCAGGTCGGTGACCATGGCGGGCGAGCCGGTGATCAGGGCGGCGCGGTACTGCTCCGGAGCGCGCGGCTGCTCGCCGGCGTGCACGGCGACGACTTCAAGGGCGTCGGACGCCAGGCCGGAGGCCTGCGCCAGTTGTTCGGCATAGCCGCCGAACTGGCGCTTGAGCGTGTCGTCCGGGTCCCCCGTGTGCAGGATGAGGACGGGACGGACGGGAGATGTTGCAGCGGTCATGGGGTATATGCGTTGAGAATGCCGGGCGCCGGACCCGGGGCGGGCGAAGCGCCAGGGCACATCATAATCCAGGCTGATTGTCCGGACCGGGCGATGGGTGCCACCGTTGCGTCACGGAAATACGTACAATCCGCTGACCGACTCATCCTTTCAGGTAAAACTCAACTATGTGGATCTGGCTTGGGCTGGCCGCGCTGGCGCTCATCGGCGAACTTGCGACGGGAACGTTCTACCTGCTGCTCGTGGCCCTGGGCCTGGCCGCCGGCGGTATCGCGGCGTGGCTGCTGGCAGGCCTTGAATGGCAACTGGTGGCGTGCGGCGTGGTGTTGTTGCTGGGCCTGCTCGTGCTGCGCAAAACCCGGGTGCTGAAAAAGCGCGAGGTCAACGCCGCCCGCAATGCCGACGTCAACCTGGATATCGGCCAGACCGTCAATGTCGAAGCCTGGGCCGGGAACGGCACGGCGCGGGTCTGGTACCGTGGCGCCCACTGGCAAGCGGAACTGGCTGCCGGCCAGCCGGCCCATGGCGGCGAACACATCATCACCGAATTGCGCGGCACGCGCCTGGTCCTGACGCCCAAGGGCGGCGCGGCCGGCGCGTCGCGCTGAAGCGGGGGGCTCCCCCGGGAACGACCGGCGACGGCTGCCTTGAGCGGCGGCGCTGGCCGATCCAAGCAGGACCCGGACCCGCCGCGGGCGGGGCCGGCCGCAGCAGGCGCCCTGGCTTTCGCGGGCAGGCGCATCACCGCATTCACCCCAGAAGAGGCACTACACCATGATGGACACTTCCACTATCGTCCTGCTCGTCATCGTCGCGCTGGCGATCCTGATCGTCATCAAGGCGATCGCCATCGTTCCCCAGCAGCATGCCTGGGTGGTCGAGCGGCTGGGCAAGTTCGACCGCGTGCTGTCGCCGGGCGCCGGCTTCGTGATCCCGTTCATCGAGCGCGTGTCGTACAAGCATTCGCTCAAGGAAATTCCGCTGGATGTGCCGAGCCAGGTCTGCATCACGCGCGACAACACCCAACTGCAGGTGGACGGCGTGCTGTACTTCCAGGTGACCGACCCGATGCGCGCGTCGTACGGTTCGTCCAATTACATCTCGGCCATTACGCAGCTGGCGCAGACCACGCTGCGCTCGGTGATCGGCAAGATGGAACTGGACCGCACCTTCGAGGAACGCGACGCCATCAACAGCACCATCGTGTCGTCGCTGGACGAGGCGGCGCTGAACTGGGGCGTGAAGGTGCTGCGCTATGAGATCAAGGACCTGACCCCGCCCAACGAGATCCTGCGTTCGATGCAGGCGCAGATCACCGCCGAGCGCGAGAAGCGCGCGCTGATCGCGGCCTCGGAAGGCCGCCGCCAGGAGCAGATCAACATCGCCACCGGCGAACGCGAAGCCGCCATCGCCCGCTCCGAAGGCGAGAAGCAGGCCCAGATCAACCAGGCCCAGGGCGAGGCCGCGGCGGTGCTGGCGATTGCCGAGGCCACGGCCAAGGCCATCACCCAGGTGGCCGAGGCCGTGCGCCAGCCGGGCGGCTCCGAGGCGGTCAACCTGAAGGTGGCCGAACGCTACGTCGAGGCCTTCGGCAACGTGGCCAAGGAAGGCAATACGCTGATCCTGCCGGCCAATCTGTCGGATGTCGGCGGCATGATCGCCTCGGCCATGACCATCGTCAAATCCACCCGCAATAGCTGAACCGCGCGCTGCAAGGCGCACCGTCCATGATCGCTCCCGTGCATTTGCTGTCGATTGCAGTACTCACGGGGGTGTTGTCGCTGTGCGTGCTGGGGTCCCTGGCGCGCAGCGGCATGGCCGGCATCCGCGAGACCATACGCGCCAACCTGCTCACGCTGTTGGCGTTTTTTCTGTTCGGCCTGCAGGCCACCGAGGCGCCGCGCTGGCTGTCGGTCCTGCTGCCCAACATGCTGGTCAGCCTGGCGCTGTGCGCCTATTACGCCGGTATCCGGCGTCTGCTGGGGCAACGGGTGCCGCAGCATTTGATGGGCGTGGCATGCGCCGCGGCCTGGCTGGCGCTGGTGGGATACACCTACCTGGATAGCCAGGTGGCGCCGCGTATCGTCGCCATGTCGACGTTGCAGATGGGCTTCATGTTTGCCGTGGCGGTGGCGGTGGCGCGCGGCCTGCCGGCCAACCGCTCACGCTACAGCTATTACTTCGTCTGGTCGGTGGCGATGATCTCGGGCCTGACCTGCGCGCTGCGTTCGATGCTGTTCGCGACGGGCGTGGCGCAGGCCGATTTCCTGTTGCAGCCGACCACCTGGAACATCGTGTTCATGACGCTGGGCGTGTTGGCGATGCCATGCCTGACGCTGGGCACCATCATGATCATCCATGACCGCATGCTGGCCGATCGCGAGCACGAGGCCAGCACCGATTTCCTGACCGGACTGATGTCGCGCAAGGCCTGGTGGCTGCAGGCCGAGCGCTACTGCGCCCAGGCGTTGCGCATGCGCCGTCCGTTGACGCTGATGCTGCTGGACATCGATCACTTCAAGCGTATCAACGACACCCATGGCCATGCCGCGGGCGACGCGGTGCTGCGCCACTTCGGGCTGCTGGCCACCGCCACGCTGCGCACCGGCGATCACGTGGGACGGTTCGGAGGCGAGGAGTTCTGCGTGCTGTTCGCCGACCTGCGCAGCGACGCGGTCATGGAGGCGGCCCATCGGCTGCTCGATTCGGTGCGGCGCACGCCCTGCGCGCATGGCGGCAGCACGATTACGTATACCTTCAGTGCCGGCGTGGTCGATTGGCTGCCGGGGGAGAACCTGCAGGCTTTCCTGGAGCGCGCCGACCGCATGCTGTACGCGGCCAAGCAGGCCGGGCGCAATCGGGTGGCGGGGCCGGGCAGCGCAACACTGGAACCGACGCCTTTGCCGGCGGCGGCCTGAACGGCGCGAACGACCGCCAGGACGCGGCGAGCGGCCGGGGTCAGGCGTCCTTGCGCGAGGCGCGGGTGTCGTGCTTCATGATGCGCTCTTTCTCGCGCTGCCAGTCTTTTTCGCGCGCGGTGTCGCGCTTGTCGTACAGCTTCTTGCCACGGCCCAGCGCGAAATCGAGCTTGATGCGGCCGTTCTTGTAGTGCAGGTTCAGCGGCACCAGCGTGTAGCCGCGTTGTTCCACCTTGCCGATCAGCTTGCTGATTTCCTCGGCCTTGAGCAGCAGCTTGCGCGTGCGCATGGCGTCGGGATGGATGTGGGTGGATGCCGTGGGCAGGGGACTGACGTGCATGCCGAGCAGGAACAGTTCGCCGTCGCGCACGATGACGTAGCTTTCCTTGAGTTGCACGCGGCCGTCGCGGATCGCCTTGACCTCCCAGCCCTGGAGAACCAGGCCGGCTTCGTAGCGGTCCTCGATGAAGTAGTCGTGCGTGGCCTTGCGGTTATCGATAATGCTCATCTTGTCGGGGCCAATATGCCCATTCGTTCTTCGTTTGTTCTTGCTTGCGCCCCCGGATGGCGCGGTGCCGGTAAAATCCTATCATTCTAGCCATTTGCGATAGCCGATGCACAAAGTACAGCGATCCGTCCTGGTGCCTTACAGCGCCGCCCAGATGTTCGACCTGGTGGCCGACGTGGAGAAGTACCCCGAGTTCATGCCGTGGTGTGGCGGCGCCGAGGTGCAGAGCCGCGACGAGCATGGCATGCAGGCGTCCATCCTGATCAGTTTCGCCGGCATGAAGCAGCGCTTCACCACGCGCAACCGCCACGTCTATCCCGACCGCATCGACCTGGAACTGGTCGATGGGCCGTTTTCCAGTCTGGTGGGGCACTGGGAGTTCCAGCCCCTGGCCGAGGACGCCTGCAAGGTGTTGTTCACCATGGAATACGCCTTTTCCAACCGGGCGCTTGAAATGGTGGTGGGGCCGGTGTTCAACCGCATCGCCACCAGCTTCATCGATTCCTTCACCAAGCGCGCGCAGGTCAAGTATGGCGAATGAGGCCAGCGCCGATGGCCGGATCGGGGTGTCGGTCTGTTATGCCTTGCCGGCCCAGGTCTGGCTGCGCGAATTGCGCCTGCCGGCCGGTTCGACCGTGGCCGATGCGCTCGGCGCCAGCGGTTTCGCCCAGGCCTTTCCGGTGGTCCGGCCCTGGGAGCGGGGCGTGGGCGTGTTCGGCAAGGTCGTCGAGCCCGGCACGCCGCTGGCGGACGGCGACCGGGTCGAGATCTATCGCGGCTTGAGTTTCGATCCGAAGGAGTCGCGCCGTCGCCGTGCCGAGCACCGGCGCGCCAAGACTGCCCGCAATGGGCGGGTGCGGCCGGCCGGGCTGTTGTAGGGGCCGACCGCTACCGGCGCAGGCCGGCCTGCGGTGGCCTGGGGGCGGGCGGCCGCCACATTGTCATCAATGGGACAAATCGCGCTGGGGCTTCCGGCGTAACATTGGCAGTGCTGCGTACTTACGTTTACGTCAACGTCATGTCAAAATGGCCTGGCTGGCGTTCACGAGACGGCAGCAACGCCAACAGACAATACCGATGACATCAGGAGACAGGCTGTGGACTTGGAACTGACCGACGAGCAGCGCGCGTTCGCGCAGGCCGCGCGCGACTATGCCGAGGGCGAACTGGCGCCCCATGCGGCGCGGTGGGATGCCGAGGGCATCTTTCCCAAGGAGGCGTTCGCGCGCGCCGGCGAGATGGGCTTCTGCGCCATCTACGCCAGCGAGGACATCGGCGGCCTGGGGCTGCCGCGCCTGGATGCCACCCTGGTGTTCGAGGAGATGGCCGCCGTCGACCCGTCGACCACCGCGTTCCTGACAATCCACAACATGGCCACCTGGATGGTCGGCAAGTGGGGCCAGCCGGCCCTGCGCGAGGCCTGGGGGCCGCTGCTGGCCAGCGGCCAGAAGCTGGCATCGTACTGCCTGACCGAACCGGGCGCCGGCTCCGACGCCGCGTCGCTGTCGACCCGGGCGCAGCGCCAGGGTGACCACTACGTGCTCAACGGCGCCAAGGCCTTCATCTCGGGCGGCGGCGACACCGACCTGCTGGTGGTGATGGCGCGCAGCGGCGGCGAGGGCGCGGGTGGCATCAGCGCCTTTGCCGTGCCCGCCGACAGCGAGGGCATCAGCTACGGCCGCAAGGAAGAGAAGATGGGCTGGAACAGCCAGTCCACCCGTCCGATTGTGTTCGAGAACGTGCGTGTGCCCGCCGGCAACCTGCTGGGCGAGGAGGGCGAGGGCTTCAAGATCGCCATGAAGGGCCTGGACGGCGGCCGCATCAACATCGGCACCTGCTCGGTGGGCGCGGCCCAGGGCGCGCTGGACGCGGCCCGCCGCTACATGGACGAGCGGCGCCAGTTCAACCGCCGCCTGGCGGAATTCCAGGCATTGCAATTCAAGCTGGCGGACATGGCCACCCACCTGGTGGCGGCGCGCCAGATGGTGCGGCTGGCGGCCTGCAAGCTGGACGCCGGCGCGCCCGATGCCGCCACCTACTGCGCGATGGCCAAGCGCTTTGCCACCGACATGGGCTTCCAGATCTGCCTGGACGCCCAGCAGATCCATGGCGGCTATGGCTACTTGCGGGACTATCCCTTGGAGCGTCTGGTGCGCGATACTCGCGTACATCAGATTCTGGAGGGGACCAACGAGATCATGCGCGTGATCATCGCCCGCCAATTGTTGGAAAAAGGAGCCGACATAAGATGAATGCACCGGTGCTGTTCGAAGAAAGGGCCGCCGCCAATGGAATGCGCTTCGGGATCGCGACGCTGAATTCGCCGCAGACCCTGAACGGGCTGTCGCTGGAGATGGTCGATCTGCTGGCCGAGCGCCTGGACGCCTGGGCGCGCGATCCGGCGGTGGCGTTGGTGGTGCTTCAGGGCGCGGGCGAGAAGGCCTTCTGCGCCGGCGGCGACCTGCACGGCCTGTACCGCAGCATGACCGAGAACGCCGGCAAGGGCGCCTGGGGCAATGCCTACGCGCGCCGTTTTTTCGAGCATGAATACCGCCTGGACTACCGCATCCACAGCTACCCCAAGCCGGTGCTGTGCTGGGGGCACGGCATCGTCATGGGCGGCGGCATCGGCCTGATGATGGGCGCCAGCCACCGCGTGGTCAGCGAGGCCTCGCGCCTGGCGATGCCGGAAGTTTCCATCGGCCTGTTCCCGGACGTGGGCGGTAGCTGGCTGTTGAACCGCATGCCGGGCCGCATCGGGGTGTTCCTGGCGCTGACTGGCGCGCAGATCAACGCGGCGGATGCGTTTTTTGCCGGCCTGGCCGATTTCCGCCTGAACCACGAGGACTGGCCCAAGCTGCTGGCCTCGCTTGAAGAGCAGCCCTGGGCTGGCCAGGCGGCTGGCGATGCCGAGGATGCGATTGCGCCGCGTTCGATCAACGACGGCCTGTTGCGCCGCGCGCTGGCCGCGCTGGAGCCGCAAACGCCGCTGGAAGGCGGCAACCTGCGCCAGCATTCGTTCCTGATCAACAGCCTGTGCAGCGGCAACCGCCTGGATGACATCTACGAAGAAGTGGCCGCCCTGAAGGACCACGCCGACCCCTGGCTGGCGCGCGCCGCGGCCACCATGCTGGCCGGTTCGCCCGGCTCGCTGCGGCTGTCGTTCGCGCTGCAACAGCGCATGCGGCTGCGGTCGCTGGACGATGTGTTCCGCGCCGAATACATCGCCGCGCTCCATTGCACCGCGCATGGCGATTTCGCCGAAGGCATCCGCGCGCTGCTGATCGACAAGGACAAGACGCCGCGCTGGAACCCCGCGGTGCTGGACATGGCCACCGAGGCCTGGGTGCAGAAGTTCTTCGACGAGCCCTGGCCCGAGGGCCAGCCGCATCCGCTGGACGACCTGGGCAAGGAAGGCCGCTGACGTCCGCCGCGGAGCGGGCCGGCATCGCGTCGCAACACTGATTTCATACCTACAGCAATAGCAACAGGAGACAGGACATCATGAGCAGTATCGCGTTTATCGGTTTGGGCAACATGGGCTCGCCCATGGCATTGAATCTGGTCAAGGCCGGCCACAGCCTGACGGTGTTCGACCTGGTGCCGGCGGCGGTCAAGGTGCTGACCGATGCGGGCGCCAAGTCGGCGGCCTCGGCCGCCGAAGCGGTCAAGGGCGCCGAGGTGGTGATCTCGATGTTGCCGGCCAGCAAGCACGTCGAAGGCCTGTACCTGGACCAGGACCTGCTGGGCAAGATCCCGTCCAGCGCGCTGGTGATCGAGTGCAGCACCATCGCGCCGGACTCGGCCCGCAAGGTGGCGCAGGCCGCCGAGGTGCGCGGCATCGCCATGATCGACGCGCCGGTCTCGGGCGGCACCGGCGGCGCGGCCGCGGGCACGCTGACCTTCATCGTCGGCGGCCAGCCGGCGGCGCTGGAGCGCGCGCGTCCGGTGCTGGAGAAGATGGGCAAGAACATCTTCCACGCCGGGCCCGCGGGCGCTGGCCAGGTTGCCAAGATCTGCAACAACATGCTGCTCGGCATCCTCATGGCAGGCACCTCCGAGGCGCTGGCGCTGGGCGTGGCCAACGGCCTCGATCCCAAGGTGCTGTCGGACATCATCGCCAAGAGCTCGGGCCGCAACTGGGCCACCGAACTGTACAACCCGTGGCCCGGCGTGATGGAGCATGCGCCGGCCTCCAAGGGGTACGCCGGCGGCTTCGGCGTCGACCTGATGCTCAAGGACCTGGGCCTGGCCGCCGAGGCGGCGCTATCGGCGCGTGCCTCGATCCCGCTGGGCGAGCTGGCGCGCAACCTGTATTCGCTGCACAGCGCGGGCGGTTCGGGCCGGCTGGACTTCTCCAGCATCGTCAACCTGGTCAAGCGCGACCAGGACTGACATGGCCACGTCCGCGCCTTGTCATGATCCCGCGGGACGCGTCCGGGAGAGCTTCGAGCGGCAGCGCATCATGTCGTTGCTCGGCGCCCGCCTGGAGGCGGTCGAGCCGGGCAGGGTGGACATCGTCCTGCCCTATCGCGAGGATCTATGCCAGCAGAATGGCTTTCTGCATGCCGGCATCTCCACCACCATCGCCGATTCGGCCGGCGGCTACGCCGCCTTCAGCCTGTTCCAGCCGGGCGAGGACGTGCTGACCTCGGAGTTCAAGATGAACTTCCTGGCGCCGGCCAAGGGCGAACGCTATGTGGCCAGCGGCCGCGTGGTCAAGCCGGGCAAGCGCCTGTCGATCTGCCAGGTCGAAGTGCATGCCTATGAAGGCGAACAGGCCACCCTTTGCGTGATAGGCTTGCTCACCGCGGTGCGCGTGGCGCCGCGTTGAGCCGCTTGCGGCGGGCCGCCGCCGCAGGCCCTGTCGCGCCTTGAACGGGTTCACGGGCAATGCCTTCCAAAGAACATCATCGAATTTTCCGTAGCAACTGGCTGCGGGCCGCCGTGCTGGGCGCCAACGACGGCATCGTGTCCACCGCCAGTCTCATCACCGGGGTGGCGGCGGCCCAGGCCTCGCACGAGGCCATACTGACATCGGGCCTGGCCGGCCTGGTGGCCGGCGCGCTGTCGATGGCCGCCGGCGAATACGTCTCGGTGCGGTCGCAGGCCGATACCGAGGCGGCCGACCTGCGCATGGAACAGCGCTCGCTCAAGCGCAATTCCGGCGAAGAGCTCGAGGAACTGGTCGAGATCTATGTCGAGCGGGGGCTGTCGCGCGATCTGGCCAAGCAGGTCGCGCGGCAACTGACCAACCATGATGCGCTGGATGCCCACGCGCGCGACGAACTCGGCATTTCACTGCACAACCGCGCCCGCCCGGTGCAGGCGGCGCTGGCTTCGGCGGCGTCGTTCGCCGGCGGCGCGGCATTGCCGCTGGCGGTGGCGGCGGCGGTGCCGATGCCGTCGCTGATCGGCTGGGTGATCGGCGCGTCGGTGGCCTGTCTGGCCTGTCTGGGGGCGCTGGCGGCCGGCGCCGGCGGCGCGCCCAAGGGGCCGGCAGCGCTGCGGGTGACGGTGTTGGGGGCGCTGGCGATGGCGGTGACAGCCGGTGTCGGCGCCTTGTTCGGCGCCGTGGTCTGACACCGCCGAGGCGCTAGGGCGTGATGGCGTAGGGCAGCGGGGCGGCGGCGATGCGCGGACCGTCGGCCGCGCCCAGCCGCAGGTCGCCTTGCGGCAGGGCGGCCAGTGTGGTTTCGAACAACACCGCCACCTTGCCGTCGGAATGGGCCGCATCGATGATGCGGCCCACGGGCTCGCCCGGCTGGGTGGCGTCGAAGACGTCCTGGCCGGCCAGCGCCTGGCCAGCAGTGTCGGCGCCGGCGAGGGTGCCGTAGGCCATGCGGCGTTTCACCGTGCCGCGGTAGTGGCTGCGCGCCACCACTTCCTGGCCGGGATAACAGCCCTTGGTGAAGCTGACGCCCTGGATCAGGTCGAGGTTGACGGTTTGCGGAATGAAGACGTCCTGGGTCGGGCTGGTGATCCAGGGGATGCCGGCCGCCAGGTCGGCGGCGTGCCATTGGCCGGCCGCGGCCCGGCCCAGGACGGCTGCCAGCGGCGCGGCGGCGGCCAGTTGCGCGTCCGTGGCGATCCACCACCAGCGCAGCGCGGCGCCTGCCGCGGGCGCGGCGATCCAGGTGCCCGAGGGCAGTTCGGCGCGCTGCCAGGGCGCGCGCGGCAGCGCGCCGGCGGCCGCTTCCAGCGCGGCCAGTTGCGCCGGTTCGGCCTGCACGCCGGCAACGTGGACGGCGGCGGGGGCGAGCCTGGCCTTGGCGCGCAGGACGAACATCGACAGGCGCTTGACCAGTGCCGCCGCCAAGTCCTGGCGAACCAGGGCGTACAGCCGGGGGGCGTCTTCGGCGGCGTCGGCGCCGCGCCACATGACCAGCGTGGCCAGCAGGCGACCCTTGGCGGTGCAGTAGCCGGCCAGGCGGGCGGCGTCCGCGGGCAGGCCGGTGACGTCCTGCGTCAGTTGGCCGTGCAGGAAGGTGAGCGCGTCGGCGCCGCTGGCGCCGATGACGGCAAAATCTTCCAGGGGAGCGCATTGCGCGCAACCTTCGGCGCGCGCCGGGATCGAAGAAAAGAAAGCATGCATGGCTGCGTGGGCCCGTGACTCGTCATCAAAGGCCTGATGATAGCTGTGTTCCCCCGCTGGCAGGTCCATGCCCCCGCACGGCAAAGGGGCGCGTGATGCGCTCCGACCCTGGTTTTGTCGCGGGAGGCGCGCGCGATCCATTAAACTTCCCACACTTATGAAGAAGCGACTCCGTTTTTATGTCCTGTGGTTTCTCCTGCTCATCGTGCTGGCCGCCGCCGCGGCGGCGGGCGCGGCATGGAGCTGGATGCATCGGCCCCTGCACCTGTCGGCCGACAGGATCGATTTCGTGGTGGACCCGGGCAGCAGTCCGCGAACCGTCGCGCGCGCGCTGAACGCGGCCGGCGTACCGGTTTGGGAACCCGGTTTCGTCTGGATGGCGCGCCTGTCCGAGCAGGACAAGCTGATCAAGGCTGGCGGCTACCAGGCCATCAACGGCGATACGCCGTGGCTGCTGCTCGAGCGCATGGCGCGCGGCGACATGACCCAGCGCCAGATCACTTTCCTGGAAGGCTGGACCTTCCGCCAGATCCGCCAGGCGCTGCGTGAGAACCCGGACGTCAAGCAGACCCTCGGCGATATCAGCGACGAGGCCCTGATGGCGCGCCTGGGGTCGGACGTCAAGCATCCGGAAGGCATGTTCTTTCCCGACACCTACATCTTCACGCCGGGCAGCACCGATTTCGACCTGTTGCGACGCGCCTACCAGGAAGGCCAGCGCATTCTTGACGACGCCTGGGCCAAGCGCCAGGCGGACCTGCCCCTGTCCACGCCCTACGAAGCGCTGGTGCTGGCGTCCATCATCGAAAAGGAGACCGGGCACGGTCCCGACCGCCGCCGCGTGGCGGGCGTGTTCACCAACCGGCTGAAGCTCGGCATGCTGCTGCAGACCGATCCCACGGTCATCTACGGCATGGGCGAAAACTACCAGGGCCGCATCCGCAAGCGCGACCTGCAGACCGACACGCCCTGGAATACCTATACGCGTCCGGGCCTGCCGCCCACGCCGATCGCGGCGGCCGGCCGCGCGGCGCTGCTGGCGGCGGTGCAGCCGGAACAGCACAAATTCCTGTTTTTCGTGTCGCGCGGCAATGGCACCAGCGAGTTTTCGGTGAGCCTGTCCGAGCACAATCGCAACGTTTCCCGTTATATCCTGGGCCAGACGCCGGCGGCGCGGCCGGCCCCCGCCGGCAAGCCGCCGGCGCCGGAACTGGAGCCCGTCTCTCCCCCCGTGCCGGACGGCGATCCGGCGCCAGCACAAGGACAACAGCAATGACCTCACGCGGACGCTTCATTACGCTGGAGGGAGTGGATGGCGCCGGCAAGAGCACGCACACGGCATGGATTGCCGAGTTCCTGCGCGGCCAGGGCCTGGAGGTGGTATCCACCCGCGAGCCCGGCGGCACGCCGCTGGGCGAAAAGCTGCGCGCCCTGGTGCTGACCGACCCGATGGGCCTGGACACCGAGACCCTGCTGATGTTCGCCGCTCGCTGCGAGCACCTGCACCAGGTGATCGAACCTGCGCTGGCCCGCGGCGCCTGGGTGGTGTGCGACCGCTACACCGACGCCACCTATGCCTACCAGGGCGGTGGCCGTGGCCTGGGCGCCGAGCGGGTGGCCGCGCTGGAGACCTGGATGCAGGCGGGCCGGCCCGATCGCACCTGGCTGTTCGACGTGCCGCTGGCAGTGGCGCGCGCGCGCCTGGCAGACGCCCGCGAACCCGACCGTTTCGAACGCGAGGGGGCGGCGTTCTTCGAGCGTACCCGCGCGGCCTACCAGGCCCGCGCCGCGGCCGAGCCCGGTCGCATCCGCGTGATCGATTCGACCCGCGCGATTCCCGAGATCCGCGCCGAGCTCGAAAGCGGGCTGCGCGAACTGGTGGCGGCACGGCCATGAGCGCGCCCCAGTTCCTGCCGTGGCAGATGGACACGGCGCGCGCCTGGCTCGGCAACCGCGAGCGCTTCGCCCACGCCTGGCTGGTGCACGGCCTGGCCGGCATCGGCAAGCTCGATTTCGCGGTGGCCGCCGCCGCCAGCCTGCTGTGCGAGACGCCGCGGGATGGCCTGGCCTGCGGCCAATGCGCCGCCTGCGCCTGGTTCGCCAGCGGCAATCACCCGGACTTGCGCCGCATCCGGCCCGAGGCCGTGGCGGTCGAGGAGGGCGCCGACGCCGCAGATGCCGCGGAGGACGCCGAGCCGGCCACCGGCAGCGCCAAGAAGGCGCCATCCAAGGAAATCCGCATCGACCAGATCCGTTCGCTGGAATCCTGGTTCAACACCGCCACCCACCGGGGCGGCTGGCGCGTGGCGCTGCTGTATCCGGCGCACGCGTTGAATGTGGTGTCGGCCAATGCCTTGCTCAAGGTGCTGGAAGAGCCGCCGCCGCACACCGTGTTCCTGTTGGTGGCCGACGCGCCCGACCGCCTGCTGCCGACGTTGGTATCGCGCTGCCGTCGCCTGCCGCTGCCGGCGCCGGACCCCGATGCCGCGCTGCAATGGCTGCGCGACCAGAACGTGGAGCCGGCGCGGGAATGGCTGGCGGCCGCCGGTGGCGCGCCGCTGGCGGCGCTGCGCCTGGCGCAGAATGCGGAAACCGCCTGCCCGCCGTGGCTCACGCAACTGGTCGGCCCACTGGCCAAAGGCCAGACGCCCGACGTCGGCACCCTGGCCGAGGTCTTGGAGAAGATCGCGCCCACCGAGTGGATCGACGCCTTGCAGCGTCTTTACACCGACCTGATGCTGGCCGCCGCGGGCGCGCCGGTGCGTTATTTTCCGTCGCTGGCGGCCGTCGCGGCCGAGGTGGCGGGGCGCATGAACACTGCGCGCGCCGCCGAAGC